>CAYWBS010000065.1:0-10021 GCA_964456215.1 uncultured Hyphomicrobiaceae bacterium | reverse complement strand
CTCTTATTGTCCCGGCCGGGTGATTTTGGATCTCCGCCGCCGGGGTAGGCGTGGCGTGTTGCGGGCCGTTCGCCGGGCGCGAACACAAACGCGGCAAGGGATCTGAGTAAACGGCCTGCGCGCACCGTCTTCAGCTTCGCCCGGGTTCGCTTTTGCCCAAGCCCGGCGCCGAAATCCAACAGCGCCCCGCCATCGAAATCGATCAGTCCGAGAGCGTATTGCCGGATGACCGTGTCGAGCCCCGGCCGGCGAATGAGCGAACCGATGACGCCGGGCCCGGCGATCTTGATGGTGAAACCGCTTTTCACGTCGCGCCCCAGCGGCAGCACCGACCCATCCCAAAGCTGAACCTTGGCGTCGAGATTGAGCGCGCCCGCCAACTCTTCGACGATGCGCCGCGCCGCCGCAATCCTGCGGTCCGTTTGCCGTGAGCTCATTGGCGGATGTGATCCTTTCGCCGTCGGAATGCCGCCCGCGGAGCCTGAAGCTGGTGATCTCTTCGCGCATGGCACCCTCGGCCAACCACCCGTAGTGCGGTATGCACGCCGGCAGACCTCCTAAAAGTCGGAAATAATACCGTCCTTCTCCCAATCGCCATAGCGGACCGGGTCAGGACCCTGCCGGCCACCATGTTCGGCGGGTCGGGCGGCTTTTTCCGCTGCTTTTTGCCGGCGCGCCGCCGCCTCGGCGAGCGCCCGTTCCGCTTCCGGCTGTAGTGCGCGGGAAAGCCTGTCCGTTTCCATATTCGCAGTCTTCGCCCGGCCCTTATTCTTAGTCCCCGTTTTTCCCATAGGCGTCGCCTCCGGCCCTGTCCGCAAGAATCCGCTTGGTTCTTGCAGCGCCACTCCAAGCATCCCATGATATAAGCTAGCTAGCAATTTGACGAGAGGTCAGCCCGGCCGGAACAGTCCTTGCGACAGTTGGATTTGCGGCCTCCTCGAGACCTCAATTGGAGAAGAAAGCATGAATTACTTTCGCACGGCCCTGCTGCTTGCCGTGTTGACGGCATTGTTTATGGCCATCGGCTACGTCATTGGCGGCCAGGGCGGCATGATCATTGCGTTCGTCATAGCGCTCGCCATGAACATGTTCAGCTATTGGAACTCGGACAAAATGGTGCTGAGCATGCATGGGGCGCAGGAAGTTGACGAATCCTCGGCGCCGGAATTTGTCGACATGATCCGGCAGTTGACCGAGAATGCCGGCCTGCCGATGCCGAGAACCTATATCATGCATTCAGATCAACCAAACGCCTTCGCCACGGGCCGCGACCCCGAGCATGCGGCGGTCTGCGCGACGACGGGGCTTTTGGAAATGCTGACCATGGAAGAAGCGGCCGGAGTGATGGCCCACGAACTCGCCCATATCAAGAACCGCGATACGCTAATCATGACCGTTACGGCGACAATTGCCGGCGCCATTGCCATGCTGGCGAATTTCGGCATGTTTTTCGGCGGCAACCGCAACAACAATCCGCTCGGCTGGGTCGGAACGCTCGCGCTGGTCATATTGGCGCCGCTCGCCGCTGGCATCGTGCAAATGGCCATCAGCCGGGCACGTGAATATCAGGCAGACCGTCTTGGCGCAGACATCTGCCAGCGTCCGCTGTGGCTCGCAGCGGCGCTCAGGAAAATCGCCGGCGCCGCGAGCGAAATCCCCAATATCACGGCGGAGAAAAATCCGGCCACGGCGCATATGTTCATTATCAACCCACTTTCGGGCGAGCGCATGGACAATTTGTTTTCCACCCACCCCAATCCGGAAAACCGGATCGAACGGCTGATCCAGCTGGCGCGCGAATGGGGGCAGGTGGAGGGTGAGGCCGCGTCCTTCTCAGGCCGGTCCGCTGCCGGTCCTTGGGAGCGCCGGGATCGGGACGAGAATGAGGGACCCTGGGGCTAAGCGATCGCCACAGGACTGACACGATCCTGCGGCGAAGAGATTTCCCCCATCCTGAGGAGAATTCAGTGCTGCGCGACATTCTGCCAGGCCGTGTGAAAGGCGTGACGAGCAAGGCCGGCACGGGATTGCCGGCGCGCCAGGCGGCGGTTCAGCTATTGAGCTCTGTGCTCAAGGATCGCCGCTCCCTTGACGAAACGCTCGGCCGCTACAGCGAGCGTGGCCCGTTGCAACATCTCTCCCACCGCGACCGCGCCTTCGCCCGCGCGATCGTCGCGATATCGCTCAGGCGACTCGGCCAGATCGAGGATGTCCTGAGGCATTTCCTTGAAAAGCCCCTGCCGAAAAAATCAGGAACGACCAGGGAAATCCTTATTGCCGGCGTCGCGCAGCTTCTTTTTCTGGAAACACAGCCCCACGCGGCAATCGATCTTTCGGTCAGGCTTTGCCAGCGCGATCGACGTGCAAAGCGGTTCGATAAGCTGACCAATGCCGTGCTCCGCCGCGTTGCGGACCGTGGCGCCGCGATCATTGCCGAACAGGACGCCGAGCGTCTGAATACCCCGGATTGGCTGTGGCAAAGATGGACGAATTTCTATGGCGAGGAAGCCGCCCAGGCGATCGCATATGCGCATCTAGGCGAAGCGCCGCTTGATCTAACGGTCAAGTCCGAGCCAGGTGCATGGGCCGAGCGCTTGGGCGGCGTCATGCTGCCGACGGGGACCGTGCGCATCAAGCATAAGGGGCGCATCGAGAGCATTGAAGGCTTCGAGACCGGCGATTGGTGGGTTCAGGATGCCGCCGCCGCCCTGCCGGCACGACTCCTCGGCCCTCTGAAAGGCAGCCGCGTCGCCGACCTTTGCGCCGCGCCGGGGGGCAAGACGGCGCAACTAGCTCATGCCGGCGCGCATGTGGTCGCCGTCGACATTTCGCCGGTCCGCCTTGACCGGTTGAAAGAAAACCTGAACCGCCTGAACCTCGCCGCGGAGATCGTCGAAGAGAACGTGTTGGACTGGCGGCCTCAAGAGCCGTTCGACGCAATTCTGCTTGATGTGCCCTGCTCGGCGACGGGCACGATCCGCCGGCATCCTGATATTCCGCATCTCAAAGGCCCCGATGATATTGCCGAACTTGCAGAAGCGCAGGCCAGACTCCTGCGCCACGCCCTCGGCCTCCTTAAACCAGAGGGCACTTTGATGTATTGCAGCTGTTCCTTAGAGCCCGAAGAAGGAATCAACCAGATCGCGGCGCTTTTCGACGAAACGCCAGGCCTTCGCCTGCAGCCTGTCGGCGCCGCGGAAGTCGGCGGCCAGCATGATTTGATCGATCAAGGCTGTCTGCGCAGTTTTCCCTTCCAGTTGCGCACGGCAGATGCGGAAATGTCGGGAATTGATGGCTTCTTTGCGGCGCGAATCCGCTATGCTTGAAAATAGCGAATCGCCGCCACGCCGGATGTCAAGCGACCGGCGGCTGTGAGCGGCGTTTGTCGCCGCAAAGGGGTTGCGAGAAGAATTCGAGTGTAAGAGCAATGGCGACTGAATCTTTTGGCGACCGGACCCGGCTTGCCGTCCTGAAAATGACCCAGGCAAAGCGTCTGGTCGTCAGCCAGCTACTGAAATCTCCCCTCTACCGGTGGCGGTTCGCCGGCCCGGCAGCGTCCCATCTGGTCTTGATCCCGCAAGATATCCGGACGGCCGATCCAAGTTTCGCGACGGAAATTTATCATGGACATTTCGGTCTTGCCGGCACCGTCGCCTTCACCAATGGCGCTTCTCCTTTTACCCTTGAACCGCCAAGCCAGTCTTGGCTTGAAGAACTTCATGGCTTTGGCTGGCTCCGCCATCTTCATGCGTCGGAGGATGACCTTTCCCGGGAGCATGCGCAACGCTTCGTAAAGGACTGGCTGCGAAGTGAAAAGCGCGGCACCGAAGTTGCATGGCAACCACATATTATCGCCCGCCGCCTGATTTCCTGGCTTTCCCACGCGCCGTTGCTGCTGGATGGTGCCGAAGAGGACCTTCATGAGCGTGTGCTGCGCAGCCTGACCAGGCAAATCCGCCATCTGGCCGGTGCTTACGGCGAAACACAGGATGGTCTGCCAAGGCTGACGGCGTTGACGGCGCTCGTGCTTTCCGGTCTCTGCGTCGCCGATCAAGACGTGCTCATCGATACTTATTCGCAGCTCCTCAGCGCCGAGCTCGATCGGCAGATTTTCAAGGATGGCGGTCACATTTCCCGGAACCCGTCTGTTCCGGTCGAACTTCTCCTTGACCTTTTACCATTGCGTCAATGTTACGTTCCCCGGGACCGCGAACCACTCGAGGCCTTGGTAAGTGCGATGAACCGGATGAGTCCAATGATCCGTTTCATGCGCCTCGGTGACGGCACGCTCGCCCGGTTCAACGGCATGAGCTCAACTTATCCGGATGCCCTTGCGACTGTTCTTGCCCATGACGACGCACGGGCCGGCTTAAAAGGGCTTGCAACCAATTCCCGCTATTGCCGCCTGGCGGAAAACGACGCGGTCGTTTTGATGGATTGCGGCGGCCCGCCTCCGCTCCCGCTCAGCTCTGAAGCCCATGCGGGATGTCTATCGTTTGAGATGAGTTCGGGCAGATCACCAATGATCGTCAATTGCGGAGTTCCCGGACCAACGGACACGGAAAATAAATGGCGCACGCCTGCAAGGGCCACCACCTATCATTCGACGCTGACGGTAAGCAATTTTTCCTCGGCCCGGCTGCTGCACAATGATTATCTGGAACGCAGCCTGGGAGCGTCACTGCTCGCAGGTCCCCGCAAGGTTGACGCGAAAATCGAATCTATTGGCAATGGCGTAAAGATCCTTGCGGCACATGACGGTTACGTTGAACGGTTCGGCGTGACCCATATCCGCCAGTTGAAATTGGCGTCGTCCGGCGAATCGCTCGAAGGCCTGGACCGGCTGGTGCCGGTGGCCAACCGCGCGCGGAAGTTCCGACGCCGTGATTTGCGATTTGCAATTTGTTTCCACATTCATCCCGATGTACAGGCGGTTCACGATATCGCGCAAAAGGGGGCGGCCTTGCGCCTGCCGAATGGCGAAACTTGGCGGTTGGCGGCCGAGGGAGCGGCGCTTCTTATAGAGGAAAGCCTGTTCTTGGCCAATTTCAGGGGACCGCGGAGGACCGTCAAGATTTCGTTGCGCGGCCTGTTTCGCGACGAAGCCAATGTGAACTGGCGGCTTGTGAAAATAGGCAATTGATCGCCGCGCCGAAACGAATTTGGGATGTTTTGGCGTGGGGCACGGAGGCCAATTCGGGTTAAACCGGGCCGGCCCGGGCTGACATTCAGGTGATGCTGACTTTCAGATGATGACGTCACTCGCATGTTCTTAGACACGACCGGAAGACGGGATATCCGGCCATCGGCGATGCCTCCACAGGTCTTGCTTTCTTTCATTCCACCATTTGGGGTCTTGATATGGCAGATATTGAACCGAAGATTAGGCGCGCCCTGATTTCCGTTTCCGACAAGAGTGGCGTCGTCGATCTGGCGCGCGCCTTGACGGATTTTGGCGTCGAGATCGTCTCCACGGGAGGCTCCGCGCGGGAATTGCGAAAAGCCGGAATCGCGGTTCGCGACGTCAGCGACGTAACGGGATTTCCGGAAATGATGGATGGGCGTGTCAAGACGCTGCATCCGAAAATTCATGGCGGACTTTTGGCGATCCGCGGCAATGCCAGCCACCAACGCGCCCAGGACGAGCATGATATCGCCAATATCGATCTTCTGATCGTCAATCTGTATCCCTTCGAGGAGACCGCCGCTTCAGGCGCCGGAGTCGAGGACTGTATCGAAAACATCGATATCGGCGGGCCGGCGCTCATTCGCGCCGCCGCCAAGAACCACCAAAGCGTAACCGTTCTCGCCGATCCCGCCGATTATTCGGCTTTTCTGGAGGAAATGCGCTCCCTTGACGGCGCCGTCCCAGCCGCGTTGCGCAGGCAGATGGCCGCCAAAGCTTTTGCGCGCACCGCGGCCTATGACGGCGCGATCGCCAATTGGTTCGCAGCCCAGATTGGCGAGACCACCCCTTCGGACCGCACCTTCGCAGGAACCCTTGTGGAGAAGCTGCGCTATGGCGAGAACCCGCATCAATGGGCGGCGTTTTACAAAACACCGGCCGACGCAAGGCCTGGCGTTGCCACCGCCCGGCAGATTCAAGGCAAAGCGCTGAGCTACAACAATTTGAACGATACCGACGCCGCCTTCGAGCTGATCGCCGAATTCGATCCGGTCCAGTCTGCCGCAGTCGCAATCATAAAGCACGCCAATCCCTGCGGCGTTGCGGCCAGCGCCACTTTGAAGGACGCTTATTTGAGCGCTCTCAGATGCGATCCCCAAAGCGCCTTTGGCGGCATCGTCGCCCTCAACCGGCCGATCGATGCCGAAGCGGCGCGAGAAATCGTCAAAATCTTTACCGAGGTGATCATTGCGCCCGACGCCAGCGACGCGGCGCGCGAGATCATTACCGGGAAAAAAAACCTCCGGCTTTTGCTTGCAGGAGATTTACCGGACCCCTCGGAGGAGGGTCTCTCCATGCGAACCGTTTCCGGCGGCTTCCTGGTGCAGTCCCGGGACAATGGGCGGGTCGGCGAGAAAGATTTGAAGGTGGTCACCAAACGCCACCCCACGGACGGGGAATTGACCGATCTTTTGTTCGCGTTTCGAGTCTGCAAACATGTGAAATCGAACGCCATTGTTTATGCCAAGGATAGCGCCGCCGTCGGCATCGGCGCCGGTCAGATGAGCCGTGTCGACTCCGCGCGGATCGCAGCCTGGAAAGCCGAAGCGGCGGCGAAGGAAGCGGGTCTTCCAGGCTCCCTCGCGGAAGGTTCCGTCGCTGCCTCCGACGCGTTTTTTCCCTTTGCCGACGGCTTGCTGGCGACCGTGGAGGCGGGAGCCACCGCCGTCATTCAGCCTGGCGGATCGGTGCGCGACGACGAGGTGATTGCCGCGGCGGATGAACGCGGATTGGCCATGGTCTTCACCGGCATGCGCCATTTCAGACACTGACATAGGGCCGCACAGCGAACGAAGGAACACCGCCATCGCGCGTCAGCGTAATCTACCAGTCTCCGCCGCCAACCGTTTGACGTTCCGCTCGGAAAACTGGAGAAAATGGCGGCTTTCCCAAGGCGTATTCCGCAATGAGGTTCCTGATCACTTCCTCCGGGGCACGCGGACGGAAAACATGAGCGCTCCTCCGGAAATCAGAAACAGTGCCACCACCGCGATGCCGACCCGCTGGCTATTGGCTGCCGCGGTTACCACGCCGATGAGAAATGGCGCGAAAAAGGACGTCACCTTGCCGGAAAAAGCGAAGAGGCCGAAAAATGCCGTGATTTTGCCAGCCGGTGCCATCCTGGCAAGCAGTGTCCGGCTTGAAGCTTGCAGTGGGCCCGCCACCAGCCCGATAAGAATGGCGAAGCCGAGATAAGCCCACTCTCCGAGAGAGCCAAAGGGCGCCGACTGAGCGACCCCCGCCGGTATTTCGACGACATAGAAAATATGTGTCTTGTCGATGGAGAGAATGCCGGCGACCGCCGTCAACAGTCCGGCAAGTGCCAGCAGGATCAGCGGCTTGGAGCCGATCCGGTCGTCGAGAAATCCGCCGGCAAACGCTCCGATCGCACCGGCGATCGTGAGGATAATTCCGAACAAACCAAGCGCAAACGCCGACCAGCCAAATATGGACGCGCCATAGATTCCGCCAAAGGTGAAGATCGCCGCCAGACCATCGGCATAAAGCATGCGGGCGGCCAGAAAGAAGACAATATGCCGGTATTGCCTGAGTTCCAGCACCGTATTTTTCAGCTGCTCCAGCCCGCGCCGGACCGCCTCACGGGCGCCGATATTCGCCGCCGGCGCATCAGGTGTGAACAGGAACAAGGGCAACACAAAGATTAGGTACCAGAGCGCGGAAAACGGTCCGACGAGGCGGTCGCCCTGCCGCGCGCCCCAGTCGAGCGCAAAGAGCGGCTCAAAACCCAATAACGTCAGACCCGTCTCCGGATTGACCGTCAAGAAACCGGCCATCACCGTCAGACTTACCAGGCCGCCAAGATAACCAACCGCCCAGCCGGTGCCGCTCAGCCGACCGAGGCGGTCTTCGGAAACGAGGAAGGGCATCATCGCGTTCGTGAACACCGTTGCGAACTCCGTCGCCGCCATAGCAGTGACGAAAGCGAGGATCACCAGTAAGAGCCGCCCTTCGGCCCCCGGCTCCGCCAGCCAAAGCAATGACATGCCCGCGATGATCAGCACTGAAAAAGCCGCGATCCAGGTTTTCCGGCGGCCGGACGCATCGGCGATCGCACCAAGGAACGGGCTGAACAGGGCGACGAGTAAGCCGCCCGCAGCAGCGGCATAGCCCCATAAGACCTGACCGCGCAAGGGATCCCCGACAAAAACCGTCGCGAAATAGGGCGCGAACAGGAATGTCATGATCAGCGTGTAGAATGGCTGCGCCGCCCAATCGAACAAAACCCAACCGGCCAAGGCCGTCCTGCTTGCCGACTTGCCCGCAACGCCGTCCGCGCCAGTACTCACCTCGGTGGCGTCCTTTCTCTTCCGATCGCCTGGCGGGAGACGTCCTCAGGCAGCATCGGCAAGTTTGCCCAGATGAGCCACGCCGACGGTCAGTTTCGATAGGGTTAGCGCTCCACCGTCAATTATTTCGTTCAGACCGCGTTGCGCGCGCAGCACAGCTTGCTCATGGGTTCGCCGCCAGCTTTCGAGAGCGGATGATATGTCTTCGCATTCGGCAATAATGTCCCGGGTGATGTCGCGCTGAGCGGAAGAAAGTCCATCCAGCGCACTATTCAGCGCGATACGGTCGAAATAATCGGTAAGGCTGAGTTGTAGCGCATCCTGACGTAGTTCGACGAGCCGCAACAATTCTCCACAGGAGCAATAAAGTTGCGCAACCTCGGCAACGCTGCACCCTGTTTGGTCGGCGACATAAGTAATGTCGGCGCCATCAAAGAGAATGTTGAGCTTTGCGAGTTCGGACGCCATTTGCTCAGGCACACGATCGGCTTGGTAACGGCTGGTGTCTGATGTCAATTGCATTTTTTGCTGGTCGGCCAGCACGTCATCGAGCACGAGGTCGAACGCAGCGATGCCCGATCGGTAGAGTTCAATCACTTGGGCAAGGCCGCCGCTCAAATCAACATTTCGAAGCATCCAGGCCGTGAGCCGGCGGACGGCATTTTGAACTTCCAAGTAGAGATCGAGTTGCACGCGGCCGGATATCGTATTGTCCAGCATGTCGATGTCCGCATAGAGCTGATCGATATCGAGAATCGCCCGGGCTGCGGTAAAGGCGGTGGCTATATCCGGACCATCATGGCCCGTCTCCTCCTTAAGCCTGACGACCATGGTTGATCCGCCGCGGTTAATGATCGAGTTTGACAACCGCGTGGCGATAATTTCACGCCTCAGCCGGTGACCCTCAACCTCTTCCGGAAACCGCTTGCACAGGCTGGCGGGAAAATATTTGCTCAACTCCGCCGCCAGATATGGATCTTCGAGCACATCGCTCTCGACCAGTTTCCGATAGAGATCAATCTTCGCGTAAGCAAGGAGAATGCTCAGCTCGGGACGGGTCAAAGGCGCGCCCGCCTCGAAGCGTTCGGCGATATTGGCGTCTGACGGCAGATACTCGATTTCACGATCGAGCAAACCCGATGTCTGCAGGTCGCGCATCAAGCGTTGCTGAAAACCGAGATCACCGAGCCCCCGGCGTGTGCCCAGACTGATGGCCAGGGTTTGGAGATAGTTGTTCCTGAGGCACGCCTCGGCAACCTCTTCCGTCATGCTGGCAAGGAAGGCATCCCGGCTTTTCTTGTCGAGCTTGGCCCGGGCGATAGCCGCGTCCAGCGCGATCTTGATGTTGACCTCCAGGTCGGACGAATTGACGCCTGCGGAATTATCGATAGCATCGGTATTCAACCGGCCGCCGCGTTTCGCAAATTCAATCCTCGCCCGCTGGGTCATGCCGAGATTTGCGCCCTCGCCAATGACTTTGGCGCGAAACTCCTTCGCCGTAACACGCAACGCATCGTTGGCCCGGTCG
>CAYWBS010000064.1:0-10212 GCA_964456215.1 uncultured Hyphomicrobiaceae bacterium | reverse complement strand
CCCCCCCCCCCCCCCCCCCCCCACCCCCCCTCAACAGCCCCCAAAACCGCGACTATTCGCCACTGGAAATCCGCCGCTGGTTTCGCTATATTATGATTTGATGACAGCGCGACAGGCGCTGCGGCGAGCCGGCAACTTGCCGGATGTTTTAAGACCCCTGATATGCTCAAACTGAGCATATATTGATCTCCTGCGGAGGAGAAATGCGATGGCTACGATTGAAACCCAGACGACGATGCCGCCAGCGGCGGAAAAATACGGCATCGCGAAAATGCCGGATCTAACCTACACGCCGGAACTCGCCGAAGAAATGGCGTCGTTTTACGAGAGGGTCTCGTCGGTGATACCGGCCGTCGAGTGGCCGGCCTTCGCGCCCTATGTCAAGGCCATCATCAAGCTCAAGAAGGAGCGCAACGCCGTCGTTCTCGCCCACAACTACATGACCCCGGAGATCTTTCACTGCGTCTCGGATTTCAGGGGCGATTCCCTGCAACTCGCCAAGGAGGCCGCGAAGGTTGACGCTGAAATCATCGTCCAATGCGGTGTGCACTTCATGGCAGAGACCTCCAAGCTGCTGAACCCGGAGAAGACGGTTCTCATTCCGGATATGGAAGCAGGCTGTTCGCTGGCCGCCTCGATTACCGGCGCCGATGTCAGGATGCTCCGCGAAGCCTATCCGGGCGTGCCTATCGTCACCTATGTCAACACCTCCGCCGAGGTCAAAGCCGAGTGCGATATCTGCTGCACCTCCTCGAACGCCGTCAAGGTGGTCGAGTCGCTGGGCGCGAAACGCGTTCTGCTGATCCCGGATGAATATCTCGCCAAATATGTCGCCACCCAGACCGATGTCGAGATCCTGACCTGGAAAGGCCATTGCGAGGTCCACGAACGCTTCACCGCGGCAGAGCTTAGACAATTCCGCGACGCCAATCCCGGCATCCGCATTATCGCCCATCCCGAATGCCCGCCGGACGTTCTCGAGGAGGCTGATTTCACCGGCTCTACCAGCGGCATGATCAACTGGGTGCAGAGCAACCGGCCGGCGAAAGTGCTGATGGTGACCGAATGCTCGATGAGCGACAATGTGGCGGTGGAGACGCCGGGCGTCGAGTTTATCCGCCCGTGCAATCTCTGCCCGCACATGAAGCGTATCACCCTTCCGAAAATTCTCGATTCCCTCGTTTATATGAGAGACGAGGTGCTGGTCGACCCGGTCATTGCCTCGAAGGCACGGCGCGCCGTTGAACGGATGATCAATCTGACCAACTAGACCGGCACGGGCTCAGTGTCGCGCGAGGCGCCTTACATGGCCAACGCGGATATCAAACGGACCCGGCCGGCCCCCTCCGCGGCCGCAGGCGACGTGGTCATCGTCGGCGCCGGCCTTGCAGGGCTGTTCACGGCGCTCAAGCTCGCGCCTCTTCCGGTGACAGTCATTTCGGAAATGGGTCTTGGCGCCGGTGCGTCGAGCGCCTGGGCGCAAGGGGGCATCGCCGCCGCGGTCGGAGAGGGTGACACGCCAGAGGAACATCTGGCCGATACCATCCGCGCCGGCGCAGGGTTGGTTGACGCCGAAATTGCAAGAATACTCACCGAAGATGCCGCGGCGCGAATCCATGATCTCATGGCCTATGGCGTGCCCTTTGACAGGGATCTCGAGGGCGCTCTGCAACTCGCCCGCGAGGCCGCACATAGCAAGAATCGTATCGTCCACGTCCGGGGCGACATGGCCGGCCAGGCGATCATGGCCGCGCTCATCGCCACGGTTCGCAAGACGCCCTCCATCCGGGTGCTGGAAAACCAGTCCGCGAAACGGCTCGACGCCACGGACAACCGTGTTGCCGGTCTCTATTCATGGCCGGGCGGCTCCTGGGGCCGCGAGCAGCCCAACTATCTTCCGGCAGCGGCGGTGGTCATCGCCACCGGCGGCATCGGCGGCCTTTATGCGGTCACAACGAACCCCATAACGGCGCGAGGCGAAGGCCTGGCCATGGCCGCCGAGGCCGGCGCCGTCCTGGCCGACGCCGAATTTGTGCAGTTTCATCCGACCGCGCTCGATATTGGGCTCGATCCGGCGCCCTTGGCGACGGAAGCGCTTAGAGGCGAAGGGGCAAAACTCGTCAATCGTTCCGGCGTGCGGTTCATGATCGGCATTCATGATGATGCCGAGCTGGCGCCGCGGGATATCGTCGCGCGCGCCGTGCATGAGGAAAAGGAGAGCGGCCGCGGCGCATTCCTCGACTGCCGAACCGCCATCGGTGAACGGTTCGCCGAGGAGTTTCCCAACGTCTACGCCAAATGCCGGGATGTGGGGCTTGACCCCGCCCATGATCTGCTTCCCGTGGCTCCGGCGGCGCATTATCACATGGGCGGCATTCTCACCGATGCCAACGGCCGCACCAGCATTGACGGGCTTTGGGCGTGCGGCGAAGTGGCGTCAACGGGCGCACACGGCGCCAACCGGCTGGCGTCCAACTCACTGCTCGAAGCCGTCGTCTTCGCGACCCGCATCGCCGAAGATATCCATTCCACCATGCCGCCACGCGCGGAGGGCGCAGCTTCGGGAATACCCGCCGCCGCGGTCCCGTCCGGTTCGGCTGCGCCGGGAGAATTGGAGCAGCCGATCGGCCGCCTGAGGAGATTGATGGCCAGGCATGCGGGCGTCGTCCGCAATCGCGACGCCCTTGCCGAAGCTCTCGCGGAAATCGACAGCCTGGAACAAATTGATCCGCAGGCAAGAACCTTTCGCAATATGCTCACGGCGGCGAAAATCATCGTCTCGGCGGCCCTCCGACGCCAGGAGAGCCGCGGGGCGCACTTCCGCAGCGACTTCCCGGAAACCGATCCGGCATTCGCCCGGCGCGGTTTTATGCGCCTTGCCGATATCATCGGCCCGCCGGCGGGCGCCCTTCAGGCGACCGGCGGGGAGCCGGAATTCCAAAAATCCGCCGCCCTGTCATGACAAGCAAAACCTTTGGCAGGTCACTATCGCAATTCGTCGTCGAGCAGGCCGTCAAGCAGGCGCTGGAGGAGGACCTCGCACACGCCGGCGATGTAACGACGGACGCCATCATTCCAGCCGCATTGACGGCCACGGCACATCTCAATGTCCGGCAAAGCGGCCGGATCGCGGGACTGCAATGCGCCAAGGCCGCATTCCTTCTTCTCGATCCGATGGCGCGCTTCGAAACGAGGATACGCGATGGCGAAAGAGCCGAAGCGGGAGACGTCATCGCCGAGGTAAGCGCCAACGCCCGGGCCATCCTGGCAGGCGAGCGCGTGGCGCTGAATTTCCTCTGTCACCTGAGCGGAATTGCGACGCTTACCAATCGCTATGTCGAACGGATCCATGGCACACGCGCCCATATCTGCTGCACGCGAAAAACGCTTCCGGGACTGAGGACATTTCAGAAATACGCCGTTCGCGCCGGCGGCGGCATGAACCATCGCTTTGGGCTCTATGATGCCGTGCTCATCAAGGACAATCATATCGCCCTCGCCGGCGGCATCGATACCGCGATCGAAAGAGTGCGCGCCCATTGCGGACATATGGTGAAAATCGAGGTCGAAGTCGAAACGCTGGAGCAGGTTGAGCGCGCGCTTCGCCATCCGATCGACGCCATTCTCCTCGACAATATGGACACTGTCCTGTTGACCGAGGCGGTTCGCCTGATCGATGGCCGGATCATCACGGAGGCTTCCGGCGGCGTCACCCTGGACACCGTCGGCTCTATCGCCGGAACAGGCGTCGACCTCATTTCCGTCGGCGCGCTGACACATTCTTCGACGGCGCTCGATATCGGACTTGATTTCGCGGTCTAATCTCCTTAGCTGATAGCTAGGGAGGCTTCACGGCTTCTTGAAAATTGATCAATTTCCGTGAGGTGTCACACCCTAGCGAACGATCACGGAGATGATTATGCCGGAATATGTCGCGATTATTGGTGTTGTTTGCCTCGTATCCGCGGTTTTTGGCGCCATAATCGCGAAAATCAAGCGCCGCAGCGCCGACACCTGGGCTTTTGCAAGTTTTATTTTTCCGCCCCTTATTTTGATCCTTATCCTGATGCCAAAGAATACCGAGCAGCGCCAGCAGCCCCGGCTGTCGAAAAAAGAGCTGGATGACGTCAAGGAATATCTGTTCGATTAAGGCCCGGCCCGTCAAACGCCAGAAATTGCCCGCGATCCGCCCGCAAGCTCACTAAACGCTGCCGTCCGCGGATGCCACCGACTTTGGCAGAAAAGTTCCGCGATAAAACACATGCACCCCGATGCGCTTGATGCGGCGCATATATTTGATCCAGCGCGGGCGCACATAGGTGGCGTGATAATGGCTTGCATAGCCTATGTCCGTTAGCCAGACGTCGCCGTCCATCACCTTCTTGGCAAGATTTTTCGCGAGTCGCCAATGACGCCTGCTGCGTGGCACGTCCTTGCGTCCGTCACAGGCGAAAGAGAACTGGCATTTGTTGCGCCGCTCGGCACCCTCGAACACGACATCGCAAACCGTATCCGGATAGTAGCTTTCACGAACCCGGTTCATGACGACCTGGGCGACGGCAAGCTGGCCGTGAACCGGCTCCCCGCGCGCTTCGAAGTAAATTGCCTTGGCGAGGCAATTTTTCTCCCTTGCGCGGGTCTCGGCCGCCATCAGCGCGCCATAGTATCTTGGGTTCGGTCTCGCGGGCCGGCCCGGCCCGGCCGATGACCGAGGCGTCTCGTCTCTCAACGCCGCCATCCGCACATTACTCCGGTCAACCTCGGTCAACGCAATGAATGAATTGTTCCGCTCCATGGACGGCAGTTCAAGAAAGACGGCGGTGCTGATTTTCTTGACAAATGTCTCATCATATCGTCCGGCAATTCCATCTTCTTTGTTTTCGCCCGCTTCCGCTGGAAGCAGTCGCGCGACATGGGTTACCGGTATGATCAATCGGTCCGATTTTACCGATCTGTTGACGCTGTGCATCCCGCCCGCGCCTTTCGGCGGCGCGCTCGAAAATCTGCTTTGATAGGGAGAAATCGCGGCAACGGCCCGCCGGGGTTTCCTTCTTACGACCGTCGAGCCGGCATTGGAGATGCGATGATCGGCGCGCGGTCCTTTCCTTGAGCGCGTGAAAAGGTGGTCAACCTCCCGGAGCAACGCCGGTTGTGGCTCGGCTTCGCTTCGCGGCCGCCAGGCACCGCGCGGCGCCAGGCTCGCCGCCTGGACCGCACCCTGCTCTCCGTCACTCAGATAATTTTGGAACCCGTGCTGTCCGGCAAAATAGGTAGCACCCATCAGGGGAGCGGCGAGTGCCGATACGGCCAGCCAAACCAAAGACCCATTGCCAAGGCCAGTTCTAATCATCAGCTTGGAACTCCGATACTAAAGCTGAACTCCGACCCCTTCTTGCCAGACTGACAACAAGCCACGTGAAACCAAGTGTCGCGTGGCATCGCCACGCCTTCCAGGGCATTAGCCCTGTTTGGGATTATCCGTATTGGGCAGGAAAATGTTTGACCGAAACTTAACTTGCCCGGAAAATCGCGATGCAACGCCAACTTTTCGCGTCAATGCGGTCAGAGTGTGAAGGAAATGTGATTCCATTGCGCCGAATCGTCCGCGAAAGTCGGCGATCCGTTAACCGGGCATGGCCGGCCGAGGGCGGCGTTATATCCGGCAGACCCGACGGTCTCGGCCGGAATTCTCTTTGTCGGCGCAGGCAGGCCCTCATTGGCGCCCTTATCGCTGTAGACGACGAGCGAGCCGCCAGCGGAACAGTGGAATGCGCGCCGCCACTCCGGCCGCCAGAGGGGTTTCCTTCGCCGCCGCTGCGGCGACTGCCACATACGGACGAGTCGGTCCACGACAAACAATCAAATCCTCGGCATTCTGCGTCATACATTCGCCACCGCAGTGGCAAATTCGTGCCCTTTTCACACGTTAACACTGTGCCTCAATCCCGAGTTTAAAAATTTGGGTGGGAGCAGCCTAAATTTCTAAATTGGGGGGCATAAATGGTAAAGCATTTTGCCGGAATTTTTTTAAGCGCCTGTCTGATATTTGGTAGTGCACTCTTTCTCAATGATGTGCCGTCAATTTCGCTGGGCAGCAAGGCGCTTGCGGACAGCGGGGCAAGCGAAATTCCCGAAAGTCGCGGATTGATTTCCGAGGCCGTCCGACGGCTGAGAAAATATCTTGCCGTTCAGCCGAACACCGCCGGCAATGACGATTCGCCGCCTCCGCCCGGACAGCCGCAATCGGCCGTCATGCATAAAGAGACCAAGACGGCCAAGGATGGGAAATCGGCTTGGGGCGCTGCTATGAGTCCAAAATCGGACGACGGCTGGACTGCGCCGCAAGGGGGCACGGATTCCAAAAATCCGCTGCCGAAAGGTGAATCGAGCAAAGACTGGTCGAACAAGGCCGCCGCCAACGGGGGCAAGAAGAAAAAGCCGCTCTCGGCCGACGAGGAGCACTTAAATCTCTTTGTCGAGAACCGCTATCCTTCCGCGAATACATGTGGAACCTGCCATCCAAAACATTATATGGAATGGTCCGTATCCCAGCATGCCTATGCGCAGCTCAGTCCAATCTACCTTTCGCTCAACAACAAGATCAATCAGCTCGCCAATGGCTCGAACGGCGACTTTTGCCTGCGCTGTCATAATCCGATCGGCGCCAATCTCGGCGAGAGTTCGTTCGCGTCCAATCTCGACCGGCATCCGGCCTCACGGGAAGGCATTACCTGTGTCGTCTGCCACCGCATAAACAAGACCTACAACAAGGCGAGCGGCCGTCTGGCCCTGGTCGAAGGCGGTCTCACGGACGCCGTCTTCGGACCAACGGGAAACAAGCAGCTAAAGGATGTCCTGGCAAAACCGGAAAAATTCCGTGTCGTCACCAAAAAGGACGAACCGGGACGGAAAATCCACGCCGAAGCCAAGGTGTTCGATAACATCACGACGCCGACCTTCTGTGGTACGTGCCACGACGTTACGCTCTTCAACGGCTTTCGCCTTGAAGAAGCCTTCAGCGAGTATCGTCTGTCGCCCGCCGCCGCCAAGGGCATTACCTGTCAGGACTGCCATATGGGCAAAATCCAGGGCAAGGCCTCCGGCTATGACCGCGGACCGGCCGCCGTCGTCGGCGACGTCCCGACAAAGCCGAGAAAATTGACGAGCCATCTGTTCTCGGGACCGGATTATCCGGTCATTCATCCCGGCATCTTCCCACATAACCAAGAAGCAGCGGCGTTCAAGACCATGCGCGAATGGCTGCAGTTCGACCATGAGGCTGGCTGGGGCACCGACAAATTCGAGGATTCCAAGCCTCGCGGCACCAAGTTTCCGAAGCCTTGGCAATCGATCGACGATCGTTATGACGCCAGGGAAATTCTCAAGAAACAGTTCAAGCTTCTGGATTTCGCGAAGGCCAAGCGGCTCGAGGTTCTGCGCGAAGGTTTCAAACTCGGCGACATCGTAACCGACAGAGCCGATGCCGGCGGCATCGCCTTTCGCGTCCAGGTTCGAAACGGCACGGACGGTCACAACGTTCCAACCGGATTCACCGGTGAAAGGCTGGTCTGGCTGGAAGTCACTGTCACCGACAGGGACGGAAGGGTGATTTTCGTCTCCGGCGACAGGGACCCGAATGGCGACGTCAGGGACGGACACTCTTCGTATGTCCATGCCGGAAAGGTCAAACGTGATCCCTATCTTCTGAGCCTGCAGTCGATCTTCGTCACCCAGAACGGCCGCGGCGGCGAAATCGAGCACGTCATTCCGATCCCGTTCCCGTCCTTCGCATTGCCGCGGGTCCTGCCGTCGACAACGTCGCTGGTCTTTACCGGCGAACCGGCGACCGAACGCAACCACAAGAAGGGTATCGAGCCCAATGGCTACCGGTGGGCGAAATATAACGTGAAACGCAGCGCATTGACCGGCAAGGGGCCATACAAGGCGACCATTAAACTCAAGGCGCAGGCGGTTCCGGTGAACCTTCTCGCCGCCATCCAGGACGTCGGGTTCGACTTCGGAATGACGCCGCGCCAGATCGGCGACAGGCTGATCGCAGGCACGCAGGTTCTTTGGGAAAAGAAGCTGGTGTTCCGCGTTGGGTCCGGCAAAACGGCTTCCGCACCATCGACGGAATCCGGGTCGACCGCCCCAGCCGGCAGGCTGCTGCAATTCCTTCGCTCCCGGCAATAGGAAACCGCGGCCAGGCATGATCACCGGCCGCGTTCATCGACGGCCGGTGCGATGGAAAGCATTGTTAGTCGCCTGAATAAGAAGGCGAAGGCTTACGAACATAAGAACAAACGACGATGGGGGTTCTAAGTGACTCATAACAAGGGCGGGCAGAAAACGCGCATTGCGCTGCTGGCGGCGGCGCTGTTGGCCGGCGGCGGGATATTGGCGGCCGAAGCGGCGGAGCCGCAAGGTTCACGCGACGGGACGGCGTCAGCGATTGGGACGACGGCCGGCGACGCCGGTTCCGGGTGGACCGCGTCAACCAAGGCCGGTGACGCGGAGACGGATGCCTGGTCAGCCGTCATTTCCAGCCAGGAACTCACCGAGTCCGGTTTCACGACGGCTGCGAAACCCGAGGCTCAGGATTCGGTGGTCCTGGAGGGCGAATATATTCCGGCCCAGGCCTACGGCGCCGCCGGTAGCCCGGCCATGGCCGCCAAAGGCAAGACGGCCTATGAAGAGAAAATGGCCGGCAATAAATCGATGGCCCATGAAGAAACCATGGCCCGCGAAAAGAAGATGGCCGGTGACAAAAAGATGGCCTACGGCAAAGGCATGGCCGGCAAGAAAAAAATGGCCGATAAGGCTCTCCACGACGAGAAATCCGGCAGAAAATGGTATAGCTGGTTCTGGCCGCTTGGCGACAAGGTCAAAGTCAAAGCCCTCAAGGACGAATATGTCCCGTTCAAGACTGAAAAGGACATCATCCAGAGCCGGGAACACGTCTACAATCCTCAAACCTCCAAAGGCCATAACAAACCACAATTCCAGCCGTCGCTCCTGCCGCCGCGTCCAAAACTGTTTGTTGAACGTGGCAATGGTTTTCTGAGCGAGGGAAAACTCGATCCGGGTTTCACGATTCCCATGCTTGGGACCGTGTGGCAGCCGCGGCTTTGGGCCTATTTCATAAACCGCACGGCCATTCAAACCTTCGACAACGGCATTTCCGGCGCTGAAAGGGAAACGGAAATCGCCAACCGTCTGGATGTTTTCTTTAATCTCCAGCTCACCGGCACGGAAAAAATTCTGCTCGGCGTCCGCCCGACCGACAACAACCGGCCGGATGCCTTCACGCGCTACACCTTCCAGGGACGGGAGGAAGGGTTCGACGACAATTTCGGCTTGAATGTCGAGACGCTGTTCTTCGAAGGCGATTTGGGCAGTCTGTTTCAGAATGCCGACCGCAGGGGCACGAAACCGATCGACGTCGGCTTCACGGTCGGCCGCCAGCCCGTCGTCTTCCAGGAAGGCATTCTTATTAACGACACGATCGATGCCGTGGGCCTCATTCGCAACAATATTCCGTTCCCCGGCACGTCGAATTTCAGGGTGTCGGCGATGTGGGGATGGAACCGCCTCGACCGCAACGATTTCAACCGTCCCGATGGCCGCGAGCCGGGCAATGAGAACATGTACGGCGTGTTCATCGCCGCCGATACAAAAGTCAGCACGTTTAATCTCGACATGATCTATGTCGATGATTCCGACAATGGCGATGGATTTTACATCGGCGCATCGGCAATACAGCGCTTGGCCGCCTTCGACAATGTCAGCACCGCCTTTCGCATCAACAGCTCCTTCGCTCTGCAGGATGAAATTCCGGGCAATGTTGTCGGAACCGGAACTTTGATCACCGCGGAAATCTCCAAGACTCCGAAGGGTTCCGACGACATTGTCTATTTCAACAGCTTTCTCGGCATCGGCAATTACACCCAGGCCGGACGTGAGGCGGTCGTCGGCGGACCGCTGGCGAATACTGGAATACTGTTCGCCTCTCCGAATCTCAGCACCTATGGAGCGGAGATAAATCCCTTCACGCCCGACGATGTGATCGGTGGCGCCATCGGTTACCAGGCATTCTGGGACAATAAGCGCCGCAACCTCATACTGGAAATCGCCGGGCGGCATGATTTGAGCGGTAATGGCTTCGACAGCCTTGGCTTCGGCGCCCAGCTTCAACAGGCGGTCGGCCAGCAC
>CAYWBS010000063.1:0-10307 GCA_964456215.1 uncultured Hyphomicrobiaceae bacterium | reverse complement strand
TTGGCAATCCGCTGGACAACGCGACGACTTTGGGGCCCATGGCCAATATACGGTTTGCCGGCAATGTGCGCGCGCAAATTCGAGAAGCGGTGGAGGCCGGTGCGACTGCTTTGATAGACCGGTCTCGGTTTCCGGCGGATAACGGGAAGACCACCTATGTTGGTCCACAGATTTTGATCGGGGTCGACCACACAATGCGGGTGATGCGTGAAGAGAGCTTCGGCCCGGTCGTGGGTATCATGAAGGTTTCTTCCGATGATGAGGCTATCAAGCTGATGAACGATTCAGAATTCGGCCTGACCGCGTCATTGTGGACCAACGACCGCCAAGCCGCCGCGGATATCGGTGGCAAGATCGAAACGGGTACCGTCTTCATGAACCGCTGCGATTATCTCGATCCCGCGCTTTGCTGGACTGGTTGCAAGGAATCGGGCCGGGGTACGACACTTTCCGTTTTAGGCTATCACAGTGTGACACGGCCAAAGTCCTATCACTTCAAGATGGTTTGAGCAGATGCCCGCAACGGCGAATTGGAGCTATCCGACGAAGATACGTTTTGGCGCCGGACGCATCGCGGAACTCGCTGACGCCTGCGCTGCCGCCGGGATCCGGAAACCTCTTCTTGTCACGGACAAGGGCTTGGCCAATTTGCCGATCACCGAGGATGCGCTTAACAAGTTGGAAAATGCGGGGCTCGGCCGCTCGCTCTTCGGCGAAGTGGACCCCAACCCAAACGACAAGAACCTTCTAGCCGGAATTACCGCATTCTGTGAAGGCGATCATGACGGTGTGGTGGCTTTTGGCGGCGGTTCGGGACTAGATCTCGGCAAACTGATCGCGCTGATGACCAAACAAACGATTTCCGTGTGGGACCTTGAAGATATCGGCGATTGGTGGACGCGCGCCGACGCGAGCGCGATCATGCCTGTCGTGGCGGTGCCGACCACCGCTGGTACCGGGTCGGAAGTGGGCCGCGCCGGCGTGCTGACCAATTCGGAAACGCATGTAAAGAAGATTATTTTCCACCCGAAGATGATGCCGGCGGAGGTGATCTGTGACCCCGAACTCACTGTGGGCATGCCGCCGGCCATTTCCGCCGGCACCGGCATGGACGCCTTTGCCCATTGTTTGGAAGCCTATTGTTCGCCGCAATACCATCCGATGTCCGAGGGTATCGCGCTGGAAGGTATGCGGCTGGTGAAAGACAATCTGCAGCGGGCCTACCGTGACGGAAATGACATCGAGGCACGCGCCGGAATGATGAGCGCGGCGGCGATGGGCGCGGTGGCGTTCCAGAAGGGTCTTGGCGCGATTCACGCGCTCTCCCACCCCGTCGGAGCTGTTTACGGCACGCATCACGGCACCACCAACGCCTTGTTCATGCAGGCCGTGCTGGCATTCAACAGGCGGGAAATAGAAGAGCGCCTCGCAAGGGCGGCCAGCTATCTCGGCATTGCAGGTGGCTACGATGGTTTTTGCGCATTTGTCGGTGAGTTAAATGATGCACTGGGCATTCCGGCCAGTTTGACCGAACTCGGCGTTAAAAACCCCGATCTCGATCGCCTGACGGCGATGGCCCTTGAAGACCCGTGCGCGGGCGGAAATCCGGTCAAAATGACCTTCAAAAATACCCGGGCGCTATTTGAGGCCTGCATATAGAGCATATTCCGACCAAACGGGCATGGCATGGACCGGGGAGCTCCATTCCTCAATCTATCGCGTCTCAGGCCGGCAATCCGTGACGCCTATGTCCGTCAAGGAAGAAGCGATCGCCTGGATAAGGTCACGCATGACGAACTCATCGACGCGCCCGATGCACCCGACCCTGAAGCTTTCCGCCTCCGTCAATTTGCCGGGATAAATGATAAAGCCGCGCGATTTGATCTCATCGTAAAAACGGCGAAATACAAACTTCGGGTCCGCCGGGCAGAAGAAGGTCACGATGATCGGTGAAAGCCAATCGTCGTCCAGCAGTGTGCTGAACCCCATGGCTCGCATTCCCTCGACAAGCACGTCGCGGTTGCGCGTATAGCGGACAAGCCGGCCTCTGACGCCGCCCTCGGTTTCATGCTCCAGGAGGGCCTCGCGAAAAGCAACGACGGTATGCGTCGGTGGCGTGAAACGCCACTGTCCCGTCCGGTTCATGGCGGTCCACTGGTCATGGACATCGAGACTCAACGAGTGGCTCCGGCCCTTGGCGTTTTCCAGCGCGGATCTCTTGGCGATTACGAATCCGAACCCCGGAACGCCCTCGATACATTTGTTTGCCGAGGAGACCATGGCTTCGAAGGGAATATCGGAAACGTCGATCGGAATTGCGCCGAACGAACTCATGGCGTCGACGATCAGCCGGCGCCCGCCCCCGACAACAACGTCCGAAATGTCCTTGAGGGGGTTGAGAATGCCCGAGCTCGTTTCGCAATGGACCACAAATACGTCGGTAATTGTGGGATCTTCGCGCAGAATACGGTCGACCTCGTCGGCCATCGGCGGCAGATAGTCGCCCTTGTCCAACGCAACATAGTCGCGTCCGAGATAGTCCAGGGTTTTGGCGGCCCGCTGGCCATAGGCACCGTTCATCAACACCAGTGTGCGGCTATCTTTTGGCAGAAAGCTCGACAGCATCGCCTCCACGGAAAATGTTCCGCTACCCTGCATCGGCACGCAGTCATAATCCCCGCCACCGCCCGCCATCGCCACCAGGCGCCGTCTGACGTCGGCGGTAACGTCGTTGAAGTCGCGATCCCACGACCCCCAATCACGCAGCATGGCTTCCTTGACGCGCCGCGACGTCGTCAGTGGCCCCGGCGTCAGCAAAAATGGCTCGCCGGCGGTTGTCCGCATTCGTCTTTCGGGCTCGGCAAAGCCTTCCTCGGCACTCATGATTTTTGCCATTTGAAAAGCCGGTCCTTTGGGCGGTCGAACTTTTTCGTCTCCCGCCTATTGGTGAAGATGCTGATATTCGCGCAATAATAAAATATAATTCAAATCACTAATTTTGATCTTCTCTATAATTTGGACTTATTTATCAAGTGGATGGGAGCGCCGTCACAGGACGGGCCGCCCTGCGTCGCCGTCCCCAAGTTCAAGGGAGAAACAGTCATCGATCTTCGATTTCCCGGAGGCAATTATCGATGATGTCGAGGGCCCGGTCCATCTCATTACGCGTGGTAATCAATGGCGGAGTCAGTGTCAGGACGTTGCCCATTGTCGTCTTGAAGCTCAATCCGGCGTCCAGGGCGCGGTAAAGCACCTTTTCCGCGGCGTCGTTTGCCGGCGTCTTGGCGTCACGCTCCACTACAAGCTCCACACCGATGAGAAATCCGCGTCCCCGGACGTCACCGATAATCCGATGGCGCGTCTTCATGTCCAGAAGCCGTTCAACGGCGTGCGCCCCGACTGTGGCCGCATTCGCCGCAAGGTTCTCCTCCTCGATGATCTCGATCGTGGTCAGCGCCGCCCGGGCCAATACCGGATTTTTTTCGTGTGTGTAATGTCCGAGCGCATAATCCCCTGCAACATCCAGATCGGGTCTGCAAAGCGTTGCCGCGATCGGCAGGATACCGCCGCCGAGCGCTTTTCCGAGTACGAGGATATCGGGAACAATCTCATCGTGCTCGCAGGCGAACATACGCCCCGTCTTGCCGAGACCGGTCGGAATTTCATCAAAGATCAGGAGCGTGCCATGAGCGTTGCAGGCATCACGAACCGTTTTCCAATAGCCCCGTGGTGGCAGATAGGGCACCGCCCGCGCAGGCTCGGCGACCACAGCCGCCACATCGCCTTCGCGTTCGAGTATATAAGCGAGCATATTGGCGCAGGCGAGCCCGCACAGATCGATATCCGGTTTGCCACTGGCGTCTACCGGATAGCCGTAGGGACAGCGGTAACAGGCAAAGGGTGCGACATGCTCGGCTCCCGGAAGCAGCGGGCCGATGGCCGGACCACGAAAGAGCTGCTCGCCGCCGACACTCGAAGCGCCGAAGCCCGCGCCGTGGAAGGCATCCCAAAACGACAGTGTCTTGAAGCGCCCGGTCTTGGCGCGCGCCACTTTCAATGCGATCTCGACGGCGTCCGATCCACCGGTAGCGAACAGAACCTTGCCAAGATCGCCGGGCGCGATTTGCTCAAGCTTCTCGGCAAGCTCTATCGCCGGTTCGCATGTGAACCGGCGCGGCGCAAAGGGTAGCGCTTCCATCTGCGCCGCTATGGCCGCCTTAAGCCGGGGATGGCCGTAGCCTATGTGGTGAACATTGTTGCCGTGAAAATCCATGTAGCGGCGGCCCGCCACATCCTCGATCCAAATGCCCTCGGCTTTCTTTATGGCGTTCAGACACGGCGTCGACACCGACTGGTGCAGGAAAGCGCGGGAGTCCCTCGCCAACAGATCGCGCGTCTCGGTATCCACCGATCTCTGAGACCAGTC
Source organism: uncultured Hyphomicrobiaceae bacterium (assembly GCA_964456215.1). GTDB lineage: Bacteria > Pseudomonadota > Alphaproteobacteria > Rhizobiales > BFAS01 > MnTg02. The sequence continues at coordinate 5,881 of CAYWBS010000063.1, read as the reverse complement.
CTCGCGGCGCGCGGTGAGATTGATGTCGCCTTCCGAGTGTCGTGGCGAAGCGGATCCACCTTGACGTTTACCTATGCCGGACAAAGCCTAGTCAGCCCCTTTGCGCCAGGCGGAGTGCCTGGCGGTAAACGATCTCATGACCAAACCATGCACCAGCTTGGCCGTTACGCTGGTTGCCACGATCATCATCGCCATGGCCGAGGCTTCGGCCGTGTCGCCCACATCATCCATGTTGAGCACCGAAATGGCGGCCAGTTTCGTGTCTGGCGAATAGAGGAACACGACGGCGGAGACCGTTGTCATTGCATTGACGAAGAGATACATCATCACTTCCGAGAGTACCGGCAAGCAGATGGGCACGTGGACCCGGAACATGGTCCTATAAAACGGCACCTTGAGAGATGCCGAAACCGACTCGAATTCCTTGTCGATCTGTTTCAGCGCCGTCAGCATGGTGAGGTGGCTTACGGTGTAGAAATGAACGATGGTGCAGACCACAAGAATGACCATCGTCCCGTAAATCGGTGACAACGGATTTTCCGGCCGCGAGAAGAAAAACACATAGGCTAGTCCCAACACCAATCCCGGGACGGCCATTGGCATCATGGCCAGCATATGAAATGCGCTCCGGAGCTTCTCAAGCCCGCGTCCCTTGTCGACGAAATAGGCACCGAGAAAGACGATGACGACACCGCTTACCGCAGTAAAGGCGGCCATTTTCAAGCTGTTATAGAAGGATGACCAACCGTTGGGATCGACGGCATCAAAATCGTAGTGCACGAACGTCAAACTGAGATCATATGGCCAGAACTTGACGAAAGAGGCGAATGCCGCCGTCGCCAGGATACCGATAAGGAAGAGACTCACCAATACGCAAAATACCAAGAGCGCCATGTCCCGGACTTTGTGCGGCTTCGGGTTGTAGGGGACGGCGCGCGCCGACAACAGCGCGACCTGCTTGTTTTGAACATAGCGGTCGATGAAAAAGGAAAAGATAGCGGGAAGAAGCAGAACAAGGCCGACCACCGCACCCATGGAAAAATTCTGCTGCCCGATGACCTGCTTGTAGATATCGGTGGCCAGCACATTGAATTGTCCCCCGATCACCTTGGGAACGCCGAAGTCGGTGATCGACAGGGTAAAAGCGACGACAGCGGCGCTCACTATGCCGTAGATGGCGCCGGGAATGGTAACGGTAATGAAAATCCGCACCGGCCCCGCGCCCAGAACCCTGGCAGCTTCATAAAGCCGCGCATCCGTCGTCGACAGCGCCGTCACCATAATCATCACGACATGCGGGAAAATATAAAAGATCATTCCGATCATGATTCCGATCGGACCATAGATGCTCTCACCGAACATCAATTCGTTGATCATGCCCTGATTGCCGAACAGATAGATGAGCGCAATGGCCGGCAACAATGACGGCGCGAGAATGGGAATCGTGGCGATGGCGCGAAACGACCGCTTAAAGGGCATGCACGATCGGGTGAGGCCATAGGCAAAAATAAAGGCCAGGATACAGGCAATCACCATTGTCAAACCGGCAATGGTCAAGCTATTGCCAATCGATTGAACGAGCCCGGCTGACGCAAAATATTCCCGGAAATTGGCGAGACCGACAAAGCCGCCCCTGTTGTCCTCCACCGCTTTTGACAACAAGGCGTAGAGGGGCAGGACCATCAGCGCCACAAGAGCGACGCACAGGCCCGTCACGCCGGCAAGCATAATCCAGGATTCCGCGCCCATATTGCGCATGCGCTGGAGAGCGGACGGCGGCGAGCCCGAAACCCCGGCAGTCAGCCGATCGAGCGTAGTCACGCCACCAAACCTGTGTACTCGCCGAGGAACAATCGCAATCGATCGGGCGGCAATTCGACTCTGATCGTTTTTCCTTCGGCCAATGACATCCGGCGCACCGCATTCATTGAGAAATCCGCGATCAAGCTATTGCCATCGAGCATTTCCCCGGTAATCCGCGCTCTCCAATAAGAGCCGAGAAACTCCATCTCCTTGATGGTTCCGTCGAAAGCGTTCTGATCATCATCGCCGTCACCCGGTGCGTCGGGAGAGCGTCCATCGGGCCCGTGAGGAACGACATCTTCCGGCCTGATGGATATCGTTCCCCGGGTTCCGGAATTGAGGCCGTGCGGCCGGCTTATCAGAGTAACCGCGCCGAGACGCACTGAATTTGGACCCGCCGCCTCGCCGGAAAGATGATTCATCTCACCAACGAAATCGGCAACGAACAGCGATTGGGGTTCCCGATAGATTTCGGTGGGCGTGCCCACCTGCTCGATCACGCCTTGATTCATGACGACAATGCGGTCGGCCATCGACAGCGCTTCTTCCTGGTCGTGGGTCACCATGATGGTTGTCACGCCAAGCTTGCGCTGCAGCTCCTTGATCTCATGGCGGAGATGGACGCGGACCTTGGCATCGAGCGCGCTCAAAGGCTCGTCGAGGAGCAGCATGCCGGGCGACGTCGCCAGCGCCCGCGCCAGCGCCACCCGCTGTTGCTGACCGCCCGAAAGGGCCGCAGGATATTTGCCGCCGGATTCCGGCAGGCCCACCAATTCGAGAAGTTCGGCGACGCGTCCCCTGATGGCCCGGCGCCCCATCTTTCTGCTGACAAGGCCATAGCCGATATTCTTCGCCACGGTCAGGTTTGGAAACAGCGCGTAGGACTGAAAGACGATGCCGAAATCCCTCTCGGTGGGCGGCAGAAAGGAGATTTCCACCCCGCGCTGCAAAATACGCCCGCTGGTTTGAAAATCGAGCCCGGCAATCGCCCTGAGCAGGGTGGTTTTGCCGCATCCGGAGGGCCCGAGAAAACAAACCAGCTCACCTTCATGGACTTGTAGAGAGACATTTTCGAGGGCGGTGAATTCACCAAACTTCTTGGTGACGCCGACGATCTCAAGGAATGGCGCGTCCGCTTCCCTATGCTCTCCGGCTTCCATGCGATCACCAGTCAATCAGTCAACCAAAAGGACCCCCCCGGCGGTATTTGCCGGGGAGGCCTCACTATAGCAAAGTTTTGCTGCTATTTCTTGGGCTGAGATTTGGCGTCGTAGCGCTCTTTCCATTTCGCCAAAATTTCTTTCCGGTTCTTGGCGGCCCAGGCAAAATCGTTCTTGATCATCTTCTTGTCGATATCAGCGGGGAAGTGCTTCACCGGCTTGGCGACACCCGGATAAGCCACGACCGCATAGTTTTCGTTATATATGACATTGGTGTCTTTCTGTACCGACCAGTCAGCAAACTTTTTCGCCGCCTCCATGTTCTTGGCTCCTTTGACGAGGCCGAAGCTTTCAAGGTCCCAGCCAACGCCTTCGCTCGGCGCGACGACTTCCATGGGCGCACCGGATTCCTTCAGTTGTGCGCCCTTATAGGCAAAGGAAACACCGATGGCGAATTCGCCCTTGCCGGCCATTTTGCACGGCGCCGAACCGGAATGCGTGTAAACGCCGATATTTTCGTGGAGAGCATCCATGAATTTCCAGGCTTTTTCCTCACCCCAAATTTGAATCCAGCTGGAAACATCGAGGAAACCGGTACCGGAGGACGCTGGATTGGGCATCACGATATGACCCTTATAGACCGGTTTCGTGAGATCCTGCCATGAGGCGGGCATCGGCAGATTGTTCTTCTTGGCCTCCGCCGTATTGACGCAGATTGAAGCGATCCACGCCCGTTGGCCAACCCATGACGGCGGCTTATCGCCATCGACGAACTTAGGATCGAGATTTTCGACACCTTTGGGCGCATAGGGCTCAAGAATGCCGGTATCCTTGAGCAGCAGCAGGCTGGTCGCCGCCAGGCCCCAGACGATGTCGGCCTGGGTGTTTTTGCCTTCCGCCAACAGCTTGGCGGTCATGATGCCGGTCGAATCCCGGACCCACTTTATTTTCGTCCCCGGATGAGCCGCCTCAAATGCCTTCGCGAAGCCTGTCAGCTCCTCGGGCTCAACGGCGGTGTAAACGATGAGATCTCCGGCCTTCGCCGCCTGCCCTAAGACCATCCCAGCGAGGACGATGCCCAGTACCGATGATCCAATTTTTCTAAATAACCATGTCGTCATTGCGTACTCCATTCGCATACGGAAGATGACCCGATGTCCAAGCAGGCCTTCCCATCACCTGTTCATGTTACGATCATATGACAAACGTCAATGCCTTTTCGGCCATACCGCTGAAAGCGACTGAGACGCCACCCGCAACGGCCCGGAGGACGTCCTCTCAAAAAAAGCAAGCGCGCGCCGCTGGCCGTTACAATTCGGCAGCTTGACCAATGAGAAAGCGTTCAACTACCATAAGTCAAATCAACCTAACTGATATAATCGATAGGTTCAACTTATGTATTATTCCCAGCTTCGCTCGTTTCATGCGGTCGCTGCCTATGGGGGGTTCTCGAAGGCCGCCCTTAAGATTCATATCTCCCAGCCGGCGATTTCCGATCAAGTGCGCAAGCTTGAGGACAGGTTTGATGTGCAGTTGTTCGACCGCAAGAAAAGATCCGTCGTCCCAACCGATCTCGGTTTGAAGCTCTACGCGATCACTCGACGGATGTTTGAAATGGAACACGAGGCAATTGAACTCCTCTCGGAAAGTCAGGCGCTGCGCACGGGCCATCTTAGAATGGCCGCGGATGCCCCCCTTCATGTCGTCGAGCTCATTGGAGCGTTTCGCACGGCCCATCCCGGCATTTCAATCACCCTTAATCTTGGCAACTCGGATGAGGTTCTTGCTCGAATTCTTGACTATCAAGCCGACATTGCCGTGCTTGCCCGAGTGCCCCAGGACGACCGCCTATGGCATATCACTCTGCGCAGCGATCCATTAATTGCGTTTGTCAGCCGGAAACACCCCTGGGCGGCGCGACGGAAGATTTCTCTCAGGCGGCTCTCCAGCGAACCACTCATCATGCGCGAGCGGGGATCGATCACCCGAGCGACCATAGAGGAAGAATTCGCCCGGCTCGGAATATCTTACACCGTGGCAATGGAGGCGGACCGGCGGGAGGCCGCAAGAGAAGCGGTCGCGGCAGGGATCGGGGTCGGCATCGTGTCCGTGCCCGATTTTGGCTATGACAATCGCCTCAAAGCGCTTGAGCTGACCGACAGCAAGGCGAAAATCACGGAGAGCCTGGTTTGCCTGAAAGAGCGGGTGCGGTTGCGCACGGTTGCGGCTTTCCTGGAGATCGCCACAGTCCGGCTGGGCAAACAAATCCATGATAGCGCCGCGGTCTAAACAGCCCATATGGAGCCAATCGTCGCCATCCTGGTGCTCACTTCAGCCACGATCCATCCGTTTTGGAACCTGCTGCTCAAACGAGAGACCGACCCCGCGCGTGCTTATATCGGTCTGACCGCAACCCTTTGTTTTTGCGGATTTTTGCAAGCCGCCGCCACGGGAGAAGATCTTTGGGCGGTTCGCCACGTCTTGCCGCTCATTATCTTGTCGTGGTGCGGGCAGTTTCTCTACGGCATCTGCCTGACGGCGACGCTCCGGCGTGGCGATCTTTCCGCTTACTACCCGATCATTCGGGCGTCTCCCATTTTTATCGTCATCGTCGGCGTCCTGCTTCTCGGCCAAACTTATGCGCCGATTATCCTGCTCGGCATGGCCATGGCCGTGAGCGGCGGATTTCTCCTGCTCTACCGGCGTGGCGCGCGCCTTTTGAGAGATCCCGGAACACTCGCTCTTGCCCTTGCGGCGATGGCCGGCACCGGCATCTATTCCCTGGCTGATGCCCGCTTGATGCAGTCGATCTCTCCGGCGGTCCAGATGTTCTGGGTCGAGGGGCTTCTCATCCCGGTTTATCTAGCGATTTACCTCAGGAACGGCGGCCGGCTCTGGGATGTACATGCCGGGCGATC
>CAYWBS010000062.1:0-10332 GCA_964456215.1 uncultured Hyphomicrobiaceae bacterium | reverse complement strand
CGTCCTCCAGCGTCTGGGCCCGGGGATAATTCGCGTAAATATACGCGCGCGCGAAATTTTTCGCCGCCGCTTGTTGCGCCGGAACAGGATTGCCGTTCTGGTCGACGGTAATCAGGCTGGATTTGCTCCCGACCGCCAGGGCGGCCGCGTCAATGGCGTTGGCGAGGCCGCGCTTGACGACGAGATAATGTCCGAAATCGACCGCGACCGCGAGGCTGGCCATAATCGGAACCATCGCCACCGTAAGATAGATGAATACGTTTCCGCGCCGGTCCTTCCTGATCCGGCGGACCTGCCGTTTCAACCAACTCCACATAAACGACGCACTCACTCGGCTGGTTGCTTTGGGATCACAGTCGATCCAGGATTCTCCGCCAGACGACCTGGCAAAGATGGGTTCGTGACTCCTCAAATCGCGAAAAATCCATTAACTTGTTATATAATCTAATTGTTCCGAGAGCATTCTTTTTGTTGCCGTTGTCGGCGAAAGAAAGGGATCTTCGCTGCCCGCGGCAAAAAGTAAAACGCAGGTTGAAGATGTCGTGCGTACAACCAGGTGACGATGTTCCGGCTGAGCGGCGGGGTTGCGTGCTGAAGCGTTTGCGGCGCGACCGGTCCGGCGCGACCATGGTGGAATTCGCGCTGATCGCCGCCCTGTTGTTTTTTCTGACATTCGCGGTGCTGGATGTTGCCTTGATCTACTGGGCGACATTTGAATTGGAAAACGCCACCAACGATGCCGCGCGTCTGATCCGCACGGGCCAAGTGCAGAGTGACCCGCCGATGAGCGAAAGTGCTCTGAAAACGGAAATCTGCAGTAAGACCTCCATACTATTCAGCTGTTCTGGAAAATTGCGACTGAATGTCGAAAATTTCGGCACGTTCGGGGACGTGACCCCGGTGGACCCGTTCGACGCCGGTGGCGCGCTGAAAGGAAGTTTCAGTTATCAGCCGGGCGCCGCCGAAGACATTATCCTGATCACCACCTTTTATGAATGGCAGCCGATCAGCGTGTTCCCGGGGATCGCCCTGAGCAATATGGCCAATGGCAATTTGCTGCTTCGCGCCGCGCTTACTTTCCGCAATGAGCCGTTTTGAGGGGAACCGGGATCATGTACGGACTTCCTCCCTGCAGATTGACGAGGTTGAGGATCGGCATTTCGCTCAGACGCCGGATGCGTGACCTCGGGAGATCAGCCGCTACCCTTCGCCTCAGCACCTCCGGCGCCGCCATGATCGAGATGGCGTTTGCGACGCCCATTCTTGTCGGCCTGTTTTTGGGAATGGTTGATTTCGGCCAGGCCATGACCGCAGACAGGCGCGTGGCCATCGTCGCCAACTCGATGGCCGATCTCGTTGCCCGGACCGATACGATCACGGGCGACCAGCTCAGCGACATCCGCGAGATCGTCAAGGAAATCATTAAGCCGCTTCCCCTGGTCGACGGCCAAAGCAACGAGAAACTCGGGGTGCTCATCACCAGCATCGTCACGGACGCGGATAGCCAGACGGCGGTCAGGTGGACGTGTGCAAGCGGCGCCAATGTTTCGGCGGCGGAACGCCCGATCGGCCCCTATACGTCCCTGCCAGCGGGTATCGCAGAGGCCAATTCGAGCATCATCGAGACTGTTGTGCGCTATGAGTTCACGCCGACAATGGCTTTTTTCCTGGGCGACTACACCATCGAAAAGACGGCCTATTTCCGGCCGCGCGTGGCCGTGGAAGTTGAAAATCCGGGGTCCCTATGCCAGGCGGCGGGCGGTTGATCGTTCATAGGCTTCAGTCCGCTACCGGTGCACGGATTGGGCGCTCAATCGCGCCTGCCGCGCAATTTGCTCGCCCTCGGTGACATCGGCATCATCAAGCGCGTGGTGGTCAATATAGACGTCCTGCGGTTTACCCCGATCGGCAAACGCGGCTCCTAGAACATCGAGCACGGTTGGGTTTCCGTTGCTCTCGCCAGGCGACAGGAAATAGCCTTCGACGACAAGGCCTTCACGGGCATATTCAGCGTCACGTCTTTGCAATAGTTCGTGGAGGGTCTTCAGCCGGTAATGCGGCACGGAGGCAAAAAGATGATGCGGCAGATGATAATCCATGCCCCATGGGAATATGGCGTAACGGGCCAGGGGATTGACCAGGAACACCCGCGTATTGGTCAGCCGCCCGCGTCCGCCATTGCCATGCTGAACCCATTGCCTGAGGATCATGAACAGTGGAAATGTCGTAAACAGCGGCAGGACCCAAAGAAGCGCGAAATAGAGTCCCGCCGGCGCGCCGCTTGCCAGCTCCACCCATGAGAGGGCACCGTAGACGAGCGCCATGAACGACACTCGGCTGATCGCCGTCCGGCGATGGGAAATCACCGGCTTGATAAGCGTCGATGGAAAGAGATTTTCCGGAATGACGGCGTAATAGAGAATGACCGCCCCCCAGAGCGTCAGGCCTGCCGCGGCGAGCAGCCGGCCACTGCCAAGGGAGGCGATCCAAATCTGCACGGCCGGCGCCGCCACGGCATAAAGAATGCCGATGCGGAGCGGCCATTTCGAGCTCCTGGCGTCGCCATCGTGATAAGGGTTGGTATCGACGCCGAGCGCGCTATAGCGGGCGCGGGTCAAGGTGTAGCGGATCAGGTTCGGCGGCCAGAGCTGCTTCAGGAGCGTGGTCACGAAAGTCACGTGATCGATCGGAAAATCGAGCCAGTGGCCGCTGTCGCGCAATTGCGAAATATCCGGGTCGCGGTCCGGGTCGTTGACAAACTGGTGATGGGCAAGATGATGAATGCGGAATTGATAGGTCGTCGTATAGAGCGGGAAGGCGCACAGCCAGTCCGAGACTAGCTCGTTTTGTCGGCGGTCGCGGAACAGCATGTAATGCGTCGCCTCGTGGACCGCGCCGCCAAGCTGGTGCTGCGAGGCGCCAATGATGACGACGGCCAGCAAAGTGACCGGTATGCTCCACCAAAGGCCCAAGCCCTGGACGGGCAAAATCGAATAGAACCAAATCGTAACCGCGATTGTGCCGGAGATGACGGCGTAGACCAAAGCCAGATAGGCAAAATTCGTGCTGTTGTCGCGGGTGCGGAGCGCCTTTATCTCGCGGTCGAAAGTTTCGTCGCGTTTTTTCTCCATGCGTGGCCTGTTGCGCGTGATTGCCGCCGGCGGGGCCATGGGCCGTCTCCTTGATCTTGCCGCCTCTCGAATTTAGACATCGAAGTGGCTTTTCACAACGATGCCAATCTCTTACAGCCTCTGGCGAGAGACAAAGCAGAGACGGACAATGCTAGACCGCCCGTGCCAGGGCTGGCAAGCCTCCAGGGACGTGTTGCTGAACGGGCTGCGTCGGCATCGCCAAATCCCTATGCTCGAAGCCAATGAGACCAATAGGATGAAAAAGACACTGACATCACATCGTCGATTATCGGGAGGTGGCGTCATGAGAGACGACGCATCTTTGCTGTTACGGGAGGTGGACGGATATATTGCCCGCCTTACGATCAATAATGCAGCGCGGCGCAATGCCATGTCCCTAGCGATGTGGCGGAGCATGGGCGATATTCTTGAGGCCTGGGCGAACGACCCGGAAATTCGTGTCCTTGTTTTGACCGGTGCGGGCGATAAAAGCTTTTGCGCCGGAAACGATATTTCGGAATTCCCCGAGGTTCGCGCGACCACGGAGCAGCGGGCCGCCTATGATGAAATTACGTCGCGGGCCTATCAGGCGCTGAAGACGTTTCCCCGTCCGGTCATTGCGCGGATTTGCGGATTTTGTATCGGCGGCGGGCTCGAATTGGCGCTGCTCTGCGATCTCCAGATCGCTGCCGACGATGCCGTGTTCGCGGTCACACCGGCAAAGCTCGGCATAGGCTATAAGTTGGAAGACGTGGCGCTTTTGACCGGCAGCATCTCCGCCAAGCACGCCAAGGAACTGCTCTTCACCGGCCGACGGTTTCCGGCGGCGGATGCGCTGAGGTGGGGGCTCGTCAGCCGTATCGTACCGGTAAGTGAGCTCGACGCTATGGTTCTTTCCTATGCGCTGGAGATCGCGGCAAACGCCCCATTGTCGGTCGCGGCCGCCAAGACCATCATCGACGAAGCGGTGAAGGAGGTGGGGGCGCGAAATATCGCCCTTTGCCGGAGGGTGGTTGAGGAATGCGATGCCAGCGAGGACCGGGCGGAAGGGCAGAAAGCGTTCGCCGAGAAACGGGCGCCGCGCTTCAAGGGAAGGTAAACCAAATTCCCGCCTGCGCCACGGCAATCCGGCGAGCATCGCGAAAAACAGGAGGCAATCGGCGCCGCAATTGGTCTCCTCTTCGCCGCTGAAGGCTGGTATAATCCGCGCCGTTGGCGTTGTGCCCGACATATCCCGCCGTGCGAAAGGGCGGGAGAGCGGTGCGCCCGAGAATTGAAATTGGATTTATGCATCTCCTCTTCCGGCAGTTCCGGCGATCGAGAGAGGATTATGGGAGGAAACAGCCAATGAATGCGATGCCGGCAGTGCCGAACGAAATAAGCGAAGCCGAATGGGGTGCGCGGGTCGATCTGGCCGCCGCCTATCGTCTTGTTGATTTGTTCGGATGGTCGGATTTGCTTGGAACGCATATTTCGGCGCGCGTACCGCAAGAAGAGAACGCCTTCCTGATCAATCCTTACGGACTGCTCTTTGAGGAAATTACCGCGTCTTCCCTCGTCAAGGTCGACGAGGACGCAAACATATTGAGCGAAACGGAATACGAGATTAATCCCGCGGGCTTCACGATCCACAGCGCAATTCATATCGGACGCGCTGACGCCATGTGCGCGATGCATACCCATACGCCGGCGGGCACCGGCGTCGCGACGCAGAAAGACGGGCTTTTGCCGATCACCCAACACGCGCTGGCGGTCATCGCCCATGCCGGTTATCACGATTATGAAGGCATCGCGACGGACTTGGAGGAGCGTGAAAGGCTGGTCCGGGATCTGGGCCGCAACAACGTTCTGTTCCTCCGCAACCACGGGCTTTTGACCGTCGGCCGCAGCGTCGGCGAAGCTTTTGTCTGGATGTACAGGGCGGAACGCGCCTGCCGGATGCAACTCGCCTTCCAACAGGCCAACGCCGAGCTGCAACCGATTTCCGAGGAGGTCCAGCGGGTGACGATCGAGAGAAACCGGTCGGCGAACTCGGAGCAAGGGCATCGCCCTATCGGCAAGAAGGAATGGCCGGCGCTAATGCGCAAGCTCGACCGGATTGACACATCCTACAAGACTTGAGGGCGGCATAGTCAATCACCTAACTTTTTTTGAAGCATGGCCTGTTGCCGGCTGACCGCCGATTCCGGCTGCGGGAAGATGGTATCGTCGAAGTGACGGCCGCGCGAGAAACGCGCTTTCTCGAAGGTCACCGGGCCGCGAAATTCGGCGCGGCTAAACCAGGCGACATGGTCGAAGCGGGCGCCGTCGAATGTGGCGTCGTCAGTGAACAAAGTGTCTTCAAAGCCGGTGGCGTCTGAAAAGGTCACGGAAGCAAACCGGGCTTCGCCTTCGAAACAGCATTGGCCGAAGCCGGCGTCCTTGGCGAAGTGGCTTCCGGTAAAGTCGCAAAGCCCTGAGAAACAGGCATCGCGGAACCAAGCGCAGTTTTGAAATTTGCAGGCAGAAAAATCGGCATCGGATTGGAATCTGGTGTTGCGAAATTCGGCTTGGCCGTGCCACTCGGCGCGTGCAAAGCCGGCGGCATTCTTGAAGCTGGATTGTTCGAACCAGGCATCGGACTCGAAACGGCAGTCCGCGAAGGAGACCCGATCCTTCATCTCGGCGCTGTTGAACCAGGCGTGCGACAAGAACCGGGCCGTCGAAAAATCGGCCGGTCCGGGGAACATGAAGCCCGCGAAATCCGCTGTTTTTTCAAAGAGGTGGCCGGAAAAGTCGGCAATCGCCAGTTGCCGCCAGAGGGCGTGGTCGCGCGCGGTCTTCGTCAATCCTCGCCTGGCTTCCGCCATGTCCATGGCCCAGCCATTCCAGACATCAAAGCCGCCCGTCTGGCGGTTCAAGCATGCCTCGCGCCGGCACAGGCGAAACGGCTCGCAATGCGCCGCAACATCCCCGTCCGTGCCTGGAATATCCGCGTCGGCGGCGTGATCGGTGCCGGACAGGATCTCGGTAAGCTCATCCCAGTGTGCTGCCGCCCAAGGGTTTAGGCCCAGAAGGGCGTCTTCAAATGTTTTTGCCGGCGGGCCGGATTCCCCAGTCATCGATACGCACTCGGATCCTCGAGGCACGTCTGTTGTCACCGTCGCAATTCAAAGAACTGCAAAATCGAGAGCAAGGACGGTCCCGGATTTTGCCCTTGAATGCAAACAAAACGTGACGGATGGCTTAATTCACCACGCGCCCCGGCCCGCCTCTGTCATCGTCCGGGATCGTCCGGCCGCACGGCGCCAGGGCTATGTCATAGTCCAGCTCGTCGCCCTCGCATGATGCCTGGACTTAATGATTTGTTCCCAAAGTGAATCAAAATTGCGAAACTTTTCGCGTAGAAAATCGACGAACAGGCGGACGCGCGTTGGAACGCGCCGGCTCGTCGGATAAACCGCCCAAATAGAGCGATCATCGGCGACGATATAATCCGTGAGAAGCGGTCGTAATAGACCTTGGGAAACTTCGCCGGCCAAGTCCCAGGTCGACCTGAGAGCCACACCCAATCCATCGATCGCGGCCTGCCTGATCGTCTCGCCGTGGTTGCAATCAAACGGTCCGTCGACCTCGACAACGATCGGCCGATTCCCCAAGGCGAAAGCCCAACTTCGCTGATTGCGGAAAATCAGACAGGAATGTTCCGACAAGTCCTCGGGCCGCTCTGGGGTGCCACGTTTGTCAAGATAGGCGGGCGATGCGAAGACGACTTGTTGGGTCGTTAGAAGTTTATCTCCGGCGTCGGGAGCATTCTTCAGATTGCCGATCCGGATAGCGACGTCGATGTCATGCTCCACAAGATCAATGTAGGAATCGGAAAGATCGAGATGGAGATGGATGCCGGGATAGCGCCGCAAAAACTCGGCCACATGTGGCGCGATATGCTGGCGGCCGAATGTCACCGATGCCGCCACGCGCAGAAACCCGGACGGCGGTAATTCGCCATGAATCTCACCCTTGGCGTTGTCGAAATCGGTGATGATACGTTCCGCGTAGGCCAGGAGAATACGCCCTTCCTCCGTCAGCGTGACACTTCGTGTCGTGCGCTGAAACAAGCGGGCGCCGAATGTCGACTCGAGCTGCCGGATACGCTGAGATGTCGAAGGGGGCGACAGGTTGAGTTCTCTGCCCGCAGCGGCAAAATTTCCCCGTTTGGCGGCTTTTACAAAGAGGTTTAGGTCACGAAGGTCCGACACTGTTCAACGATCCCGAATAATTAATTGAATTGCATACCTATTATTGTCATTCCCTTGTATATGACATTTCCTGAATTTCCCCAAGAGATGCCTGCGGCGGGGAAACAACAGCCGATCCGATATGCTACTTTGGTCAATCGGATTTTCTCATCAAACATGAAGGAAGATATTGAATGACGGTCAGGGCGTATAGGCGTGAAAGTGTGGCGCCGGGCTTGAACGCGGGTGTTCGCAGGCTAAACCGTCCCGCCCCGGTCCGGCTGGACGAGGGCTGTGCAAAATGAGCGCCGGCTCTCCGCGCACCTTTGATCCGGCGAGGCCCGGGCCGCTCAATGGTATCCGGGTTCTGGATCTCTCCCGCCTGGTCGCCGGCAACATGCTCTCCGTCGTTCTTGGAGATTTTGGCGCCGACATAATCAAGGTGGAATACCCCGGACGCGGGGACGATTTGCGCCACTGGCGCGACAATGGCGTCGAGACGTGGTGGAAAGTCTATGGCCGGAACAAGCGCAGCCTGGAGCTCAACCTCAAGGACGAAGGCGCGCTCGATAAATTGAAGGCCCTGACGAAGAAGTGCGATGTGTTCATCGAAAACTTCGTTCCCGGAAAGCTCGAAGCGATGGGGCTCGCGCCGGATGTGCTCCTGAAGCTCAATCCCAAGCTCATCATCGTCAGGGTTACCGGTTGGGGGCAGACGGGACCTTATGCGAACCGGCCGGGCTTCGGCACGCTTGTCGAGGCGATGTCGGGCTATGCGCATTTGAACGGATTTTCCGATAAGCCGCCGGCGCTGCCGCCGCTGGCGACGGCGGACATGGTGGCCGGACTTTACGGAGCCTTCGGCGTATTGGCGGCACTGCGGGACGTGGAGCGGAATGGCGGCGCCGGCCAGGTTATCGATCTTTCCCTGTTTGAAAGTATTTTCTCGCTGGTGGCTTCCGAAGCGGTGAAGCACAAGGCGACGGGCGCCGTCGGCATCCGCAATGGCAACCAGGCGGTCAATACCGCGCCGCGCAATGTCTACCTGACCGCCGACGGCAAATATCTCGCCCTGTCCGGTTCCATGCAATCGATGTTCGAGCGTCTGGCGCGCGCCATCGGCCTGCCGGATCTGATCGACAATCCGATGTTCGCGACCAATGACCGCCGGGTCCGCAATTGTGAAGCGCTGAACGTTATCCTGCAGGATTATTTCGGCGGACGGACGCTTGATGAAAATCTCGCCGCCATGGAGAGCGCCGGCGTCACCGTCGCCCCGGTTCTGTCGATGGCGGAGCTTATCGACCATCCCTTCGTGCGTGGCCGCGGTGTTTTGGAGGATGTCGAGGATCGCGATCTGGGGAGCCTGCCGCTCCACGCGCCCGTGCCGCGGCTTTCCGGAACGCCCGCCGGTCTGCGCCGGCCGGCGCCCGAGCTCGGAGAACATACGGAGGAAATTCTTCGTTTCCTGGAAGATGCGCGGGCTTGATCGATGACGTTCGACCCCGACCATTGCCGGTCATTGCTTTTCGTTCCCGCGGGCAATCAGCGTTTCCTGGAGAGCGCCCTCAGGGGACCGGCCGATGTCATCGTGATCGATCTGGAGGATTCGGTTCCGCCGGCGCGGAAGGAGACCGCGCGCGAGGAGGCGCGCGAGGCAATTGCGGCCATTGCCGCCGCCGGGCGGGTGGGCTTGGTCAGGGTCAACCAGCCATTGCGGCTTTTGGTCCGCGACCTCGAAGCCGTCACCCATGAGGGGCTCTCGGGCCTGACCATTCCCAAAGTCTCGACACCGGATTTCCTGAAGGTGATCGACGAAACGCTGAGCGAACTTGAACGTGAGCGAGAGCTGCCATCGGGCGGCATCGGCCTGATCGCGCAAATCGAGACCGCCGAAGGCATTCTGAATATTCGCGACATAGCTTCGGCGACGCCCCGGCTCCGCGCCTTGACGGCGGGGCCCGAAGATCTGGCCGCCGATCTCGGCGGCACCGTCGGACCGGACGCGCTTTATCTGCCCAATATGGAAGCGCTTTTGGCGGCGCGCGCCGCCGGCATAACGCCGCTCGGCTTTATCGGCTCCATTACGGTTTACAATGAACCGGAACTGTTCAGGTCCTGGATAGCGCGGGCGCGCGACCTTGGATTTGAAGGCGCGTTTTGCATTCACCCGCGCCAGGTCGGAATTCTGAACGAAGAATTTGCGCCGGCGGCGGACGAGGTGGGCAAGGCGCGCGCCCTGATCTCCGCCTTTGAGGCTCATATCGCCGACGGCCGCGGCGCCTTTTCGTTCGCAGGCCGCATGGTCGACGCCCCGGTCGTCAACCGCGCCCGGCGCACGTTGAAAAGGCATGAAAGGCTGTCCAGTTAGCCATCGGTCATTTATAACGATCACCATGCGAGTGCGGTTCTCATGCAAGGATTTCCGCAGGGCGAAACCGGCGGGTGCGCCGGTTTTGCCGCTTGGCCGCGGGTAGCTGGCGCCTGGGCACATTGACGCCGGCTCAGGCGCAATTAGAGGAGAAGCTTGGAGATATGACACCATATCGGATTGCCGTCATCGCCGGAGACGGTATCGGGAAAGAAGTCATCACCGAGGGGATTCATGCGGTCGAAGCCGCCGGCGGCGCCTTCGGCCTCTCATTTGAGTGGGATGAAAAGGATTGGAGCTGCGAGCGGCTGGCCAAACACGGAACCATGATGCCGGAGGACGGTCTTGAGAAAATAGCCGGCCATCATGCGATATTTCTTGGTGCGGTCGGGTTCCCGGGCGTGCCGGACCATGTTTCGCTTTGGGGGTTATTGATTCCGATCCGCCGCCGCTTTCAGCAATATGTCAATCTGAGGCCGGTTCGTTTGTTTGCCGGCGTCAACAGCCCGTTAAAGGGGCGCGCCCCGGGCGATATCGATTATTGGGTCGTCCGGGAGAACAACGAGGGCGAATATTCCGAAATCGGCGGCCGGCTTTATCAGGGCACCGCCGA
>CAYWBS010000061.1:0-10334 GCA_964456215.1 uncultured Hyphomicrobiaceae bacterium | reverse complement strand
CGACTCGCCTCGATCAGTCGTTTGAGAACTAACCCCTGGGCCCGGTGATACTCCCCAACCCGGTCCAAATCCACCACTCCTCAAAAGGCTTTTCGAGGCGAATTCTTTTTTGTTGAACCCGGCAGGTTTCGTCGGACCTGGCAGATATTGGACGACACGCAATTCATGTAGCGAAAACCCATTCCGGCAAACCGAAATGGGCTCCGATAAACTAAAGCCCCGATCCCGGCTCGTGGCTTCCAGAAAATTCTACAATTCGGATTCAGCCAGGTAAATAAAAACGTCCTAATTCAATGGCCCGGGCGCCCCACCAAAGAGACTTCCAAGATTAAAGCGGTATCCCTGTCCCGCGCCCACGATTCACGGATCGATTTCGAGATCAGCTGTAATCCCGTTGCTCCATCTGACATCGGTATCGATGAAAAACTTTTTGACATCCACATTCAGGCTCCAATTGCCACCGAGAGCCATATTCACACCACCTTGCAAAGCGAAACCGAAGGCATCATCAATATCAATGGTTACCGGGGCCAAATCACCGGCGTCGGAGTCAAAGAAATTAAACTACATTACCCCGGCATCGAAACTAGGTTTGATGTTTCCCATTCCGGTGAAATGATATTGCAGCGTCAACGTCGGCGGAAAAATCCATGTCTCGGCGATTTCACCTGCACCTAAGATTGTATTGGCCTGGGACATTGCGGCATTAGGACCACATGTTCTTATTTTTTAACGTGTCGTAATGTGTACGACGCTAGGCTTAGTTAATGACACGCAAGGGTTGATCCGACGACGAACTACAGTTGCTTCGATTTCTATCATTTGCGCCGTATGCGACTGGCTGCCTCACCATAGCTGTTCAATTTGACAACCAATTGCGAGCGGATTGTTTTTTTGCAGCTGGTTTTTGCCATTTGCATAATGTGACCGCGCAAATCACTTGTCGTGCGCATTACAGTTGGACTACTTAGCCATTTGAGCCAAAATTACCGATTAGACAACTACCACGAAATGTCTCGATACAAGACCTGACGCCGGCTCAATGTTAGATATGATGAGATTTTGATGCTCAAAATTCTAGGACGTGCGAACTCCATAAATGTTCGCAAGGTTCTTTGGGTCTGCGATGAGCTGGGCTTGGCTTATGAGCGGGAGGATTGGGGCCGCGGCTACCGCTCGACGGATGATCCCGAATTCCTCGCGATCAATCCAATAGGATTGATCCCTGCTCTTGTCGAGGACGGCGTTTCGTTCCGCGAATCAAACACGATCGTTCGTTATCTTGCTGCTAAATATGGCCCGCCTGATCTCTATCCGGCCGACCCTGCGCGGCGCGCCTGTGCTGAGCAATGGATGGATTGGGTGAATTACGAGACATCGATTTCGCTGAGAGGCGCGTTTCTGGGCGGTCAGCTCAATGAGCCGCCATGGAACAATCCGTGGTTCATCGACCAGGGGCGGCGTGACATTATCATGCAAATGGGCCAGCTCGACAGCCATCTTGCCGAAACCGGCCCTTATGTCACAGGACGGGATTTCACCGTTGGTGACATCCCTGTCGGTCTCGTCGTTAATCGTTGGTTCTGCATGGAATTCGACCGGCCCGAGTATCCCACCGTCCACGCTTACTATGAAAGGCTTACGAAAAGGCCAGCGTATCGCCGCCATGTTCGCAACGGCCTGCCTTAAGGCGAACATGATATCGCTCGTTCTCGTCCAGGAGTCCCTGCAAAGATGATAGATTTCTATACTTGGTACACGTCGAATGGCCGCAAAGTCGGAATATTCCTCGAAGAAGCCGGTCTCGAATACAAGATGCACCCCGTCGATATCGGGCGCGGCGAACAGTTCGACCCGGACTTCCTCAAATTAAGCCCCAATAACCGGATACCGGCGATCGTCGATTATGACGGCCCGGATGGTCAGCCGATGTCGGTGTTTGAATCGGGTGCCATATTGATCTATTTGGCGGAAAAGACCGGCGTATTTCTACCCGCCAGCGGCTCCGGCCGGTATGACGTTCTCCAATGGCTGATGTTTCAGATGGGCGGTGTCGGGCCGATGTTCGGCCAATACAATCACTTCAAGCGCTATGCACGAGAGAAAATTCCGTACGCGATCAATCGATACGGTAGGGAATGCGGCCGCCTCTACTGGGTCATGGAAAAGCAGCTCGGCAACCGGGAATATATCGCCGGCGATTATTCCATTGCCGATATGGCGCTCTACCCCTGGGCTCGGACATTTGATTGGCGGGAACAGGACACAGACGAAATCCCAAACGTCAAGGCCTGGGTTGAGCGGATCGAAGCGCGCCCCGCCGTCCAAAGGGCGATGGCGGCGCATGAAAAATCGCCCCGCCCCGGTCCCATAGATGACCGGCATTGGGAGAACATGTACGGCGATGCCCAATATCAACGGCGCTGACCGCCGATCCGGCGCTGCAAATGGATTGCTGTGACCGCGCGCGTGGTCATTCTTCACGCCAAAAATTCAGATAAGCAAAATTGCTCTGACTTCGGAACCGAAGTAAGATAGTGCGGTTCGGCGGGACCGGTGTGAGCGCATGTATTTCTAGACACGGGCGAAGTGGCATCGCCAGAGGATATATTAACGATGGATGCGTGTCCGAGACCGGCAAAAAAGTTAAAATCGGCGTACTTCCCGTGGCGATATTTTTGCCTTGCCGTTGCCTCCCTATTGGCGTCGCCTGCCGAAACTACCGTCGCGGGAATTGCGGGTATGCCGCCGGTCTCAATTACCGCATTCGACCAAACGTCCGATTGCGCGCAAGAAGTCCAAGAAGCCTATGTCAACGAGGCACGGCCAATTCGGGTCCTTGCAGACAATGATGGGCTCACGATCTGGGTTAAGCTGTTGAATGGCGAAATGCGTAGCGTGCGCGCGAACCAGATCTGGCGGCTGCGCCCCTCCGTTTCTCATGACGAACCTGAGGGCGCCACGGTTCTGGACTTTGCATTCGAGCGGCTCTTTGTTGCTAACAGCGTCGAGGATATCGCGGAGAAAATCGGCGGAATGCGGCGGCTCGCTCGATTCACGATGCCCAATGGCCAGCCTGTCTATTTAGTAGCCTCCAAGGTTATCGAGACGTTCAAGGCCATCCGCGGACAGCATCATCCTGAGGCGAATACAGTCGTCGGCACGCGCGAAGGCACACAGCAAGTTCGCGAGACCCAGGAAAGAGCAATCGAAATTATTACTTCTGCAAAGGGGTCCTAAAGTCCTTTTACGCTTTCCTTATGCAGGTAAATCGGGCAAACGGACCGCCTAATGCTGCGGCTGCGTTTTCATTCCAGTCCCAACTCGTCGGCCGTTTTATTGTGTGCTTTTGTAGTTCGCGATCTCAAGCAAGAGCTTGCGGCGCACGGCCTTGGCAAGACTCTCGCGGCTGTCGACGGTGATCACAAAACTTCCCGGCCCGCCGATGATTTGTTGCGCGAATGCCTTTTCCAGATCATATTCCACTGGCTGTCCGCTACAATCGCTTTCGCGGCACAGTATCGCAAGGCCATTGATTACCATTCCCGCCTTTAGCGCATCAGCGCGCGCGACGCTGATCGGCGGACCGTTCCAATTGTTGGCGCTGTCCCCGCCGAAATCGATTACTTTCCGAAAACCTTCGATCGCGTTGGTTTCTATGAGCATTTGCGCGGCGGCGATGGCACTGCCAATGGCGTTAGAGCCGAATGCGAGGCGCGGCGTCTTACGAAGCTTATCGGCAAAGGATCGCGCTGGTGCCAAGCCATCAATGATTGTCCAGGGGACGACGACTTCCTGCGACGTCTCATCCCCCCATTCCACATAGGTCACCGCAATCCGGCCTCTTATGCCCCGCGCGATCGCGGCGAGCACATCCCGATGAGTAATGGCGTCTGCATAACCCTGTCGCTGAAACTGAATTTCGGCCTCATCGATAGACCCGGAGGCATCGGCCAGGATAACAAGCTCGAGATCAACTTCTTCCAACGCGGCGACGGGGCCTGTCTTCAGGCCCAGGCCAAGGATTAAGAACCCCAAAGCAAAAGCCCGTCGCATCGCAAACTCCGGTCAATAGCCGAACATACAGCCACCGTCCAACGGAACCGCGGCGCTTTCTGGATGTCAAATAATGTTGCCGCGTCGCTGGTCTCACTCCGATTTCAGATAGTCTCTCATCCAGCGATCATAGTCACCACATTTCGTGACCTGGTTCATGAGTTCGCCGGAAGCCAGGTCTTGAAGATCGGCCGGTGGCGTTCCTTCGCGTAACGCTTTGAGCGTTACATATATTGCCTGGACAGACGCGCGAATGGGCTGATGTCCTTGAAGGCGAATCCGGACACGCTGGCCGGCAAGATAGTCCCGGTCCGCGAGTTCCGCGCCTGCCCCACCTAATATGATCGGCAGATCCACGGCCGCGCTCAGCGCTTCCAACTGATCGCGGGTCTGGACGCCGACGAAAAACATCGCGTCAACGCCCGCTTCCTCATAGGCCTTAGCGCGCTTGACCGCATCTTCGATACCACTAATCCCAACTGCGCTGGTCCGGCCGGCAATGACAAGACGACTGTCGCGTCTCGCCTCAAGAGCGGCGCGCATTTTTCCGGTGCCCTCTTCGACCGGCAAAAGCCGGGCGGGACGTCTGCTCATGCCGAAAGGTTGGGGAAGTTCCGTGTCCTCGATCGAAAGTCCGCTGACACCCGCGTTTTCCAGTTCCTCGACCGCGCGCATCACATTGAGGGCGTTGCCGTATCCATGATCGGCATCGACGAACAGCGGCAGTGTGCACGCGCGGCATATCCGGTAGGCCTGATCCGCGAATTCGGTGAGCGTCAGTAGGATGTGATCCGGTGCCCCAAGGACGGCCAACGAGGCCACGGACCCGGCGAACATGCCAATTTCAAAGCCGAGGTTCTCAGCGATTCGTGCCGACATCGGATCATGGACCGAAGCCGGCAAGACACAGTTCTCACCATCCATGACGGATCGAAATCTGGTCCGCCTCTCACTCCAGCGCGATGACACAAAGGCCTCCCATTTTTCTCTATTTCTGCTATTCCCTTGCGTTCCAGCCTGTTCCGGTGAAGCGTTACTCAATCAACGATGATCGCGTGCAAGCCCTGCAAACCGAAACGTCCCGCAGCGGCGAACACTGCCTATAACAGGATCTTCTTGGGAGGACGAGGACTATGACAGCAAAAATGCTCGATATTTTGCGACCACAAGTCAATCGGTTCAAGCTTGGCGATTTTGAAATCACAACAATTCTGGATGGCGTTTTGCAGCGAGAAGGCCCACATCCGTTTTTCGGCAACGACCAAGAGAAGGAAACCGTGCGGTCTTACGCAAAGGCGCATCATCTGCCGGACTCCCATTTGGAAACTTCTTTCACGGTAACGATGGTCAATACCGGCTCCGAGCTCGTATTGTTTGATACGGGCAATGGTGAGAGGCGGCGGGAAGCGGGCGTTGGCAATCTCCGAAATTTGTTGCCGTCGGCGGGATATCAGCCAGAACAGATCGACTTCGTCGCCTTTACCCACTGCCATCCGGATCATATCGGCGGTCTTATCGAGGCCAGTCAGCCGGCTTTTCCCAATGCGCGTTACGTTTTCGGCCGGCTCGAGTTCGATTATTGGAAAAAGGGCGATAACATTTCCGATATGCGGCAGCCGACGCGGCAGCTATTCACGGAAGTGGCACTCCCCTTTGCTGAAAAGGCGACATTTATCGAACCCGGGGACGATGTCGTTGCCGGTATTCGCGCTGTCGCAGCCCACGGCCACTCAATCGGCCATCTTGCCTATCATGTCGAAAGCGACGGCAAGCGCTTGCTCATCTGGGGCGATGTCACAAGTCATGCCATACTATCTCTACAAAAGCCCGAATGGCGCGTTGGGCCGGATGACGACAAAGCTATGGCGATCGAAACGCGCAAGCGCATCCTGGATATGGTGTCAACGGAGCAGATCACGGCAGTCGGATTCCACATGCCGTTTCCGTGTGTCGGATTTGTCGACAAGACTTCGGACGGCTTTCGCTGGGTCCCGCTCATAACTTCAAGCCCATAAACGTCGCCTGGACGACCGCGAAAATTAGACTGCAAACGCAGGCCGGACGGTTACGTTCGGTCGCGCCATTCGGTCGCATAATGAATGAGTGCCGCGAGACGGTAAAACCCGTGGACGAATTTGCCGTAGGGCAACGTCAGGAAAAGTGCCAAGACAAAGCCGAGATGAATTGCTAGCAATAGGCCCATCGCCACTGTCTCTCTCAGACCCAGAAGAAGCAGACCTGTCAGGCTGGTCATGAACAAAAGCACCAGAAAGGCGACGTCCATACCTATAAGCTCCTGAACTTGCGGCCGTGGGTCCGCGCGCCATTTGAGCCAAAGCAAACCCGCCGGTCCGACCAGCAGTCCCATCCCCCCCAACGCACCAAGAATGACCGGCGCGCTGAAAAGCGAATAAGGTGCGATCCACCCAAATCCATGATCATATATGGTTGCGACAGATGTCGCGGCGAAACACAGCAAAAAACCGTAAAATGTAAGATGGTGGAACCAGCGGCGCGCAAACGAGAACCGCTCGTCAGGATAGGTGCAGCCAAATCCTCCACCGGCGAGATTCTCAAGGGTCATGGCGTCCCGCATCCCCTGAATGAGTGCACTTGCACTCAGGGGCGGACGCCTGGTCCCGATCTCGCGCCAATAGCGGCGCACCCCAAGTGTTATCGCCAGAATCACGAACAGAAAAATCAAGCCGAACGGCCAAACCATGGCGTTATAGGGGATCACTTTGTAGAATGCGCCTTCGCCGTCATGTTCTGCGAAGAGGACGGAACCCTCCTGCAAAAAAAGAGTTAGCGACAACACCAGTGCAAGGCCGAACACCATCGTCAGGGAAACGACCAAACCATTGGCCTCGAATAGTTTTGCGAGAAAACCGGGCCAGGCATATTCCCGATAAGTTTCAGCGCGCAACTCCGAAAATGTCTTTGGAACATTGACATTGAATTCGTGCGGCGGCGCATACTGGCAGGCATAGTAGCACCCTTGGCAACCATGGCAGAGATTGGCCAAATAGGTGAGATCCGGTTCGGAAAATTCGCGCCGCAAGGTCAGGGCGCGGAACACGGCACAATACCCTTCGCAGTAGCGGCAGGCATTGCAGATCGTCATGATCCGATCGGCTTCGTCGAGCGTATCAGTTGGTCGCACAGCGCGCCGCCTCCTTGCCGGCAATACGGCCGAAAACGGTGCCGATCGCGAGGCCGACGCCGCCGGCATAGCCCTGACCAAGGATATTGCCGGCCATAACTTCGCCGGCCGCGAATATGTTTTCCGCCGGTATTCCGTCGTCGAAAATGACCCTTGCAGTCTTGTCAACCTCGACACCGAGATAAGTGAAAGTAATGCCGGGTCTCAATGGATAGCCGTAGAATGGTGGTATATCGATCGTCCGGGCCCAATTGCTTTTCGGTGGTTCGAGATTGGCCGTCGCGCATCCATCGAGATCGGAGGAATTGAATTCGCCGGCCTGCACGGAGTTGTTATATTCGGTAATCGTCCGCAACATTCTGTCGGCATCGATATTCAACTGGGCCGCGAGTTCCGGGATCGACCCGGCGGCAAGAGGCGGAAAGACCGTCGGCATGAATAGGCCCTGCGCCTTGGAATCAATAATCGCATAGGCAATTTGTCCGGGCTGTTTTGCAATCAGCCGCCCCCAGATGGCGTAGCGCCGCGGCCAGACATCCTCACCTTCATCATAAAATCGCTCGCCAATTTGATTGACGACAATCGAATAAATAACGCAATCGACCCTGGTGCAAATTCCGCCATCATATTTCGGCGAACGACCGTCGATCGCAACGGCGTGACATTGATCCGGCTCGCCGACGGGGCGAGCGCCCTTATCGATAAGAACTTGCAGCATGCGGCCCATATTAAAGCGCGTGCCGCGAATTAGAAAATTCTCGGCGATTTCTCCCCATCCCTCTTTCAGCCATTCTATATTCGACTCGAATCCGCCTGAAGCAATCACTGCGGTTTTTGCATTCACCTTATGAGACTCGCCTTCGCGCATAAAGTGCGCGGCCGTGAATTTCCCATCGCGGATTTCCAGATCCGTTGCCTCGGCCTCATAGAGAATACGGATATCAAGAGCTTCCGCCGTGGCGAAATAGGCATTCATCATCGCCTTGCCACCACCAAGAAAAAAGGCATTAGTCCGGCCAAGTCCAAGAGTGCCGCTGAGCGGCGGCTGAAAGCGCACACCTTGGTTCATCATCCAGTCGACCACGTGTTCGGATTCCCCGATCACCAGTCGAGCGAACTCGGGATTGGTACTGCCCTTGGTGACCCGCAATAAATCTTCCCAATATTCCTGTTCGGGGTATGGGCCGGTGACATAGGCCGTCGGCGCCTTGTGGGCATAGCGAATATTCCGCGTGTGGCAGCTATTGCCGCCGCGTAAATCCTTAGGCGCAGACTCGAGAATAAGGACGCTGGCGCCGGCACGTCTTGCGGTTATTGCCGCGCACAACGCTGCGTTTCCGGCTCCGATGACAAGCACGTCATAGTGATGGGATAGTTCAGGCATAAAGACCTTCAGCCGACCCCGTTCAAAACTCTGATCGGTTCGCCCTTTAACCACGCAGCAACATTTTCGACCGCATCGCCATAGGCTTTTTCGTAGAGCTCCTTGACGACAAAACCGGTGTGACCAGTCAGCACCGCATTTTCGAGAGAGCGAAGTGGGTTGTCAGCAGGCAGCGGCTCGACATCGAAGACATCAAGGCCGGCTCCTGCAATGGCGCACGTTTCCAGAGCTTGCAGAAGGGCGGCTTCCTCTACGATCGGTCCGCGGGAGGTGTTCACTAAATAGGCTGTGGGCTTCATAAGCGCCAATTCCTGTGGACCGACAAGTCCGCGCGTCCGCTCACTCAAGACCAAGTGGATAGAAATTACGTCGGACTCGCGAAAAAGCGTTTCCTTATCGACATGCCGCACGCCCTCTTCGGCGCATCGCTCGGCCGTCAGATTCTCACTCCATGCAATCACATTCATATCCAGCGCCTTGCCGGCGCGGGCTACGCGGCTGCCGAGTTTGCCCAGCCCGAGAACGCCCAGAGTCTTGCCGTTCATCCCTTCCGACACGAAGCCTTGCCAACCGCCCTTACGCATGACCGCGCTTTCTCTGGAGATCTTCTTGAAGAGGTCTAGGATCAAGGCCAATGCGTGCTCTGCGGCGGGATAGCCCAGCATCTGCGTACCACTCACCGTTATTCCCTTTTCGCGGGCAGCATCCATATCGATCTCTAGGTTCCTCATGCCGGTCGTGACGAGATACTTCAAATTACGGAGTCGCTCGATAAGCGATCTTGGAAACGGAGTACGCTCCCGCATTGCAATCAATATTGAATATGGTTGAAGTTTGGCGGCGATGGCGTCTTGGTCGTGACCCAAATGCCGATTGAATGTGGTCACTTCAACGGCCGGACCCAGCGAATTCCAATCGGCGGCATCCAGCGCCGCATTCTGATAATCATCGAGAATGGCGAGCTTCACGGCGACTTATTTCCTCCACGGGGCGCAGGCCAAGTTGCGGCCAGAATTTCTGGAACAGCGGAAAACAAATCCTGGAAATGTTACAGTTTCAATGGAATTTTGAGCCGGAGTATCCTTTGATCCGGTTCGGCTACCTCATCTCGGTCAAAGTGTTTCGAGGGACGTGCGAAGTCAAGCATTCCATGCATGTCACTGCCGGCAAGAGTTAGTTTTTTACAGAGGCGGTCAGCCCGGAGTTTGATTGGCAATCATTTTTATCGCCATATGTCGCGGCCCCTCACCCGCAACGCCATTGCACGGGCTGCACCAATTTGGAAGGAATATGATCATGGCGCATCCAGCCTTGACCCAAGGACGCACCGCTGTCGTTACCGGTGCCGCAATGGGCATTGGCCTTGCGGCCTGCAAACGATTTGCCTCAATGGGCATGAAAGTTTGTATGGCCGACGTAGATCGTGAGGAACTCGAGGCAGCCTGTGACTCGGTGAAAGAATTTTCCGTAGGCGGAGAAACCAACATTCTGGCCATTCCAACGGACGTTTCGAAATTCGAGGATGTCAAAGCCCTGCAAATGGCGGCATCTGCTGCTTTTGGCGATGTCGGCGTTTTGTTGAACAATGCCGTGTCGCGCTCCGGCCGTGGATTCTGGGAAAATCTCGACGATTGGCGAGCATCCATGGATGTTGGCTTCTGGGGGGTCGTCTACGGGGTGCGCGCATTTGTTCCGCAAATGATGAAGCAGTCGAGCGAAAGCATTGTCATC
>CAYWBS010000060.1:10145-10374 GCA_964456215.1 uncultured Hyphomicrobiaceae bacterium | reverse complement strand
CCGCGACGGATAGATATGCGGCGCGACGTAATCATGTAGGTCGTCCACCAGCTCGTCGAGGAATGGATCGAACAACCGCTCGCGCCGCTGCCGCCGCGAACGCGCTTTGGCGCCGGCGTCCTCGAGCGCTGTGGCGCCGACCTTGCTTTCCCTGTAATCAACCCTGCCGGCGACACGCTCTTCTGCCAGGTGATGCTCGTAAGAATCTTCCGGGTCCCGGACAGGGCCC
>CAYWBS010000060.1:0-10135 GCA_964456215.1 uncultured Hyphomicrobiaceae bacterium | reverse complement strand
CCGGCGCATCGGTCTTGACCGGCCAGGCGAGCTTCAACGATGTCTTGAGGGAGTGTGTGGCATGTGCAAATGCGCCACCGCCGCCGCAAGTGATGAAACTGATGCCGAGATCTTTTGCGTAATAGCGGCTGTAGTGATGCCAATCGCCGGCGAGGACGGCGCAGATCTTCGCGTCGGCCTTGCTCGCCAGCATGACGATTTCCCGTAAATTCTGGTATTCGTCGTGGAGCCAGCTCGGTTCGGCAAGGCAGATGATCACCTTGTCGTCGCGGCCCATATGCTCACTGACGAGATCGAAGTAATCCTTCTGCGCGTCATCCAAGTGGCCTTCGAGCTGGATATCGGCTCCCCAGATCCACCAGTTATGCGGCATTTTTAACGCGAAATAGCTGCGGTGTTGTTCCGAACGCCAGCCGCCGATTTTCTTGCCCTCGCCATGGGACATGCGATCGCGGGCGGCGCAGAAAACACCGTCGAATGCCGTCAGTCCGTCGTACCAGTCGTGGTTCCCCGGTATGGCAAACAATTTCCGGCGCGTCGGTTCGGTCGAGGAAAACGCCCAGTTGTAGGGATTGAGCAGCCTTTCCTGATATTCCTTGGCGGTCGCCTGTGGATAGGCCTGGTCGCCGCCCATGACCAGGACCCTGCCGGCGGTTGTGTGGTGCGTTCCCTCGGCACCCCGGCAGCCGGCAACGGCAAGCTCATCGGGCGCCATGAGATAGGCCATGGCGTATGTGGCCTCGAAGCCGTCGCCCAGATCGGCAATGTAGTCGACCCAATAGGATCGGGGGATGGCGTCTGGATGACCCGGGTCCCAGACGATTGCCCGCTCTCCCGTGGGCGATGTTCCGCTGCAATTGCCGTTCGTACAGGCAGCGAGGCTGTAATCGTAGCGGTGAACGAGATCGCCTTCATTGCCGACGCGGTCGGTCGCGGCCTGCATCTGGCGCTGGTCCGCGTATTGACCCATGGTGCCGGAGATGAGCTCGCGCACGGCGACGCCCGCCAGCAGCGTGGGGCTGTACCAGTCGACCATTTGCGGAAGTTGCTTATCCCGTAGCTTGTCGTTTATCTGACGGCCAAGCGCGAATTCATCCCGTCTTGGCTTTCCTTGCAAAAGTGTGTCGGCCATAAATCCCCCAGACGCAGTACAAAATTAGCAAAGTGTCGTGACTGAACGGAAAAAAGAAGAAATCTTCGAGTTCGGCGAACGGCGGCCTGCACTCACAGCGGTATGAGCAGGAAAGAGCATCCGCCAATTTAGAATGGCGCCAGACTTATAGCAGGATTGGGCGCGGAGAGAAACGAGCTTCGCCATGGCGTTGCCGGTTTTCCGTGGGGTGACCTTTCAATGTCCGGTTGAACAGACGGAGCTTCCGCTGTCGGCGCTTCCGAGAAGGAATTGGCGGCCCGATTCCATATGGAAATAGAACCATTTAGCCGACCTTCGCTGTCCTGGCATTTGTCTCCATGGACGACCCAAGCGGCCACTGACGTTGGGGCCTAAGATTGCCGCGGTTCCGAGTTCCAGCGCCGGTAATCACCAACGTCAAATTTCAGCCAACGAATCGCCAATATCCTGATTAAAGTCGAAACGGAATGGCCGCTGCGGTTGGGCAATAAGAAATGCGCAAAATATAGAAAACCGATTTGCTTGCCGCGGAGGTTTCGGCGCGGAGCGCCAAGCGGGCCCGGTCCGGTCGCGTCAGGAATTTGGGAGTGCAAAACGCGGATTTTCAATAGACCGGTTCATCTTCGCGGTCTTTGCAGTCGCCGTCCCGCCGCATCGACAAAGTGCCAGTGTCGCTTAGCCGTCATCCGCGTTGCGGGCAATGGCCCGGAGAACCAAACTGCGTTTTGCAGTCAATCAATGTCTGTCTCTGTTGTTTTTTGGTGTGATCGTCCGGTAATGCGAATACGAAGTGGAGATCGATCTCATGACCGTATGCGGTAGGCGCATGCAAAACTGGGTTCTGAAATTCACTTTGGTGTGGACTGCCGTTTGTCTTGCTTCCGGCAAGCCGGCCTTTTCGCAAGCCGATCCGGTCAAAATCGTCGGTCCGAACGCCTGCGCGGAGTGTCATAAGGAGGAAGCACTCGTCTGGAAGAAAACGCACCACTTCACGACATTCAAGAAGATGCCTCGAAGCAAGGAGGCGCGCCAAATCGCGGACAAGATGGGCATCAAGCGCGTCAAATCCAAGAGCCTGTGTCTGAATTGCCATTTCACGTCGCAGCAACCCGACGCTCAGCGGCGGCCGAAACCAATCGCCGGCATTTCATGCGAGTCGTGTCACTCCCACGGCCGGGAGTGGGAAAAGCTGCATGCGGAATTCAGCGGCCACAAGAAAAAGGAAGATGAGTCGAAGGCCGAGGCTCAGGCCCGTTGGAAAAAGTCGGAGGCGTTCGGCATGATCCGGCCGCGCGCGCTCTACAAACTGGCGAAGAATTGCTACAGCTGCCATGTCGTGCCGCAGGAAGACCTCGTCAATACCGGGCATCACCCGGCCGGTAGCAAATTTGAGCTGGTTGCCTGGTCGCAAGGCGAAGTTCGGCACAATCTTTGGTATTCCAAGGGCAAAGAGAACGTGCAGGCCAATCCCGGCCGCAGACGCATAATGTATGTCGTCGGTTTGGCGGTCGAATTGGAGACGGCGCTGCGAGCCGTGGCCGTGGCCACGAAAAGACGGGCCTATGCCGTGAGAATGGCGCTCAGGGCCGATGCGGCGCGTAAAAAGATGGACGCTATCGCGAAAGCGGTCGCCAACGCTCCCGAGCTGACCACCATCGCCAAACTCTCAAGATCGGCGGGATTGAAGCTGAAAAATTATGTCGCTTTGACGGCCGCCGCCGACAAAATCGCGCAACAAACTCTTCGTATAGTCGCCAATTATGACGGCAGCACGTTCGGCGCCTTGGACGGCATGATCCCGGCGCCCGACAAATACAAGGGCAAACCTGCCAGATAAATGATGCGGATAACGGAAACCAAATAACGGCAACGCATTCGGAGGGGGAATTGGGTCAGACACAACGTACCGGAGATTCACGCCGCCGCGAACCGCGGCCCGGCCGCAAAGCACGGCAATCTCAACGATCGCCCAACGTCAAGCGGGTTAGAAAACCTCGCCGGTGGGACAGGCCCTTCGGGCGTCAGCGCCTCGACCGGCGCGAAGTCGGACGCATTCTGTCATATCCCATTTTCCATTTTATCGATCCGCGCGTCTTTCCCGCCGACCTGACGCTGGGCGACATAATCGCCAATGACGGGCGCGTCATTCGATATTCTCAGGGCGACATTATTTACCGCAAAGGCGATTATGGAGAATCGCTGTTCATGATCCTCCGCGGCGCCGTCAGGGGTTTGCTGACGCCCGCCGCAGAGCAGGCCGCCCTGGTCCAGAATCCGCCGCAGAAACCCTCCTGGGTTCAGTCATTGTCCAAGCTGTCCGGCGGTGAAAACAAAATAAACAAATCTTCGGATAATGGCGTCCGGACCGACGGGCTCAGAAGGCTGGTCAGCGATCTGCTGACCACTGAAAGACCCATTACGCGCGTCGCCGATGTCTCGCAGTTGATTACGAAATTCCCGACTTTCGCGCTCGCACGCGGTGGAATCTTCGGCGAGCACGCGACGCTGACGCGGGGCCCACGCGGCAACACGGTTTTCGCCGCCGAGGATGAAACCATACTTCTGGAGCTTCGCTGGCCGGGCGTCAGAGACCTCCGGCATTGGTCGGATTTTTTCCGCCAGCAAATCGACGGTCTTTATCGTGTGCGGGGCATTCACGCGGCGCTGAGGGAATGTCCTCTATTCGACAATGTCGACACCGGGATTTTGAATACCGTTGCCCAACATTCTCACTTCGAGACCCATGGCAGATTTGACTGGACGCATCACTACCAGCGCGAAATGGCGGGCGCCGGCGGCGGCGGCGATATCGTGGACCACGAGCCGGTTATCGCCGCACAGGATAATTATATAGACGACGTGCTGCTGATTTGCTCCGGTTTCGCGCGTCTCAGCGAGAAGGTCGGCCGCGGCGAAAGAACCGTCGGGTTGCTGACCAAGGGTGACGTCTTTGGATTGACGGAAATTACCGCAAATCTCGGCGGTTCGGGGGACCGGATGCTCCGGCAGAGCCTCAGGGCGATCGGTTACGTCGACGTGGTTCGCGTTCCGGCGCACATCGTCGAGGAATATCTCTGGCCGGTGCTGCAAAAAAACGGGTCTCGCGACCTTGATACTTTTTCCGGCCGGGGCGCCGGGGCGCAAAAGCCGTATTCAATCGATTCCGGCATCCAACAGTCGATGCTCGACTTCACCATCGACAACCGGTTCATAAACGGCGCCAGGGCCATGGCCATCAACACGGATCGCTGCGTCAACTGCGATGATTGTGTTCGCGCCTGCGCATCGACCCATGACAATATCCCAAGATTCGTCAGGCAGGGGAAAACCCATCAGAACCTGATGATCGCCAACGCGTGCATGCATTGCGCCGATCCGGTCTGCCTTATTGATTGCCCGACCGGCGCCATTCATCGCGACGCCGACACGGGCATTGTGATTATCGACGATCAGACCTGCGTCGGATGCGCATCATGCGCCAATGCATGTCCCTATAACAATATTCGCATGGAGGAGGTTCGCGATTCGGGCGGTGCGTTTCTCGTCGATGATGAAGGCATTCCGATAGTTCGCGCGACAAAGTGTGATTTTTGCGCCGGCCAATATGGCGGCCCGGCCTGTCAGCGGGCCTGCCCTCACGACGCCCTTATTCGCGTCGATATTCGCGACGCAGATACGCTGTCCGCCTGGCTGATACGCACGCAATGAATGAGCGCATGAATAATGCGACGCATTTTTCGAAATTCCGCGATTACCGTGGTCGTTGTTCTGTTCTTGTATTGGCTGATCTGGCTTTATGAGACGGCGCTTCGCGATCCCAGATATTTCGACGGCTGGCTGCTGTGCCTGGGCATGTTTCTGCAACTTCTCTTCCATATCAGGAAGAAACTGCCGATGCTGCCGCTGGGCAAGGCGGCAAACTGGATGACGGTCCATAATTATATGGGCTATGGCGTCATCGCCATATTCGGATTTCACACCAGCCTCTCATTCCCTGATGGCGCCTTTGAATGGGCTTTGTGGCTGGCCTTCATTTTGGTGGCGTTCAGCGGCGTTCTCGGCGCCTATTTGGCATGGTCGGTTCCGGCAAAACTGGAACGGCGGTCGGAGGGTATAATTTTCGAGAGAATTCCCGCGTTCCGGTCGGAGCTGGCGCGCGAAGTCGAGAGTCTGGCGATAAGTTCGGTCAACCACTCAGGCTCGCTGACGATTTCGGATCTCTACGTGAACAGATTGCATGAGTTTTTCAAGGGTCCGCAAAACGTGTTGTCGCATTTGCGGAATTCCCGGCGCCCGGTGAAGCGGATATGCGACGAAATCGATGGTTTGAAAAAATATCTGGACAAATCCGGAGAGGAGACGCTGCAGGCGATCAGGAACCTTGTCGTCAGGAAGGACGATCTGGACTTTCAGTACGCCCATGATGGATTTTTGCAGGCGTGGTTATTCGTGCATATCCCGGCGACATACGCCTTGATCGTGCTGACAATTATCCACGTCGCCATCGTCTACGCCTTTTCCTCGGGGGTTCCGTAACGTGAAGCTCTGGCGAGGATTCAGGTTTCAGAAGGGCACATACGAGGCTCCGGAGCAAAAGTGGATTTGCGGACGGCCGGGCGCAACCTGCCGTATTGGGCCGAGCCGGCGGGGCAAATGCCAGGCATCGTTTGAATGCGTTCCGGCTGCCGTCCGCGGAACGTGGCAATGCCGCCGCCGCGGCGCCGATGGCGGACCGTGTGAGCAGGGCCCACTCGCAGACGGAACCTGTCGCCATCCGATTCCTCCCTGCACCCCGGCCCGGGCCATGCGCGCGCGGCGTGAAGTGGTGTCCAAATGGATGGGAATATTCGCCGTCGGCTGCGTCATATTGGCGCTCACATACGCCGGCGGCGCGCAGTTCCTCATGCCCGGTCCGCTGACCACCGCCCACAGCACGCTCGGCAAATGCACAGACTGCCATTCGAACGTCCATGACGGCCAGTTCGGCTGGTTGCCGGCCGTCGTCACCGCCGCCGACCCGGGGAAAGACAGCAAAAAGTGCCTGTCCTGCCACAAGCTGGGGCCGGCGGCATTGAACCCGCACGGCTTTCCGGCCGGCGAGCTGAAACTCAGTACGGAAAGGCTGAATCCGATCGCGGCAACGGCCCCTGTGCCGGTGGCCGCAAGGGTGATCAATGTGCTCTTTCCGGTAGCCGAAAGTCTTGCCGGGAACGTCTTTTGCGCGACATGCCATCAGGAACATCAGGGAAAGCACTTCGATCTGAAAGCGATGGCCAACGAGAAGTGCCGGACTTGTCACCGGGTGCAGTTCGACAGCTTTCACAATGGCCATCCGAAGTTCGAGAATTATCCGTTTCGCCGCCGCACACGCATATTCTTCGATCACGCCAGCCATTTCGGCAAGCACATCCCCGAAACGCTCAAGAAGAACAAGATACCTAAATCGGAAATTCCCGGCGTCTGCGCGGATTGCCACCAGGTCGGCGCCGACGCCAGGCATATGGAAGTCAAATCATTTGCCCAAATATGCTCTGCCTGCCATCTCGGACAGATCGTGGGTGCGGAGCGGGCGACGGGCCCCAAGGGCATTGCGATGCTGACTTTGCCCGGGCTCGATGTCGCAACTCTGAAAATACGAAAGGCGGCGATCGGCGAATGGCCGGAGCGGTCCGAAGCCGAATTAACGCCGCTTATGAAATTCCTGATAGGCTGGGATGCCGGCCGCAGAAGGATGCTCGACAGGATCGGGAATCTTGATTTGCTCGACCTCGCCAACGCCTCGCAGGCGGATATCGCCGCGGTCGAAACGCTGGTGTGGGAGATCAAGTCTCTCATATTCGCCCTTTCCACTTCCAGGACGTCCGACGTCCTGAAAAGGCTTGATCTGGTGGCCGGCGAGAACATCGGTCCGGAGCTTGTCGCCAAACTCACGGCAAACATGCCAAGAGACGTGCTGATGAACGCGCAACGGGAATGGCTTCCGAATCTCACCGCCGAAATGAAAAAGCGCGGACCCGGCCTTTGGACGACGACGACGGCCGGTTCGGGCCCGCCGGACAGGCCGGACAGATCCATACCGGCGTTTCGAGCGCACCGGCCGCCGGTTCAACCGGTTGCCAAACGCGAGACCGCGAAAATACCTGAGGGCGGCAAGATAGTCCCGGCGGAGAACCAGCGTGCCAAGGCCGGCGCCGCGGCGAAAGCGCCGACGAGCGCCAAAAGTGCACCGGCCGAAAGTGCGCCGGCCGAAAGGGCGCCGGCGGCAATCGATCCGGATCAATCGGATACCTTGCTGAAGGATGCCGATGAAATTTTGAAGGAAGAGGAACGGCTCCGGCAGAAACAAGGCCGTATTGAAATCGAGAGCCGGGTAAGCGTGGCCCAGGCCAAGGGACGGCTGCGAATTAATGAGTTCGGCCAGATCGTCGGGGACACGGAGGAGGCCGATCGTAAGACCCCGCCGGCGGACGCCATCCGGGCGGATGACAAGAAACCGGATCAAGCCGCCAACCCGCCCGCTCCCTCCACGGCGCCCGCAACCGGCGAGGCAACGAAGGCCGTAAAATCCACGAACGCTCCGGACACGGAAAATGCGGCCCGCAGGCCGCCGGCGCCGCCGGCCGTCGCCGCCCCGAGCCCCGCCCGCAGGTCAACGCCGGCGCGCGCGCCGGACCCGGTCGACGCCGAAACGTGGACCGAATTCGGCGGCTGGTATCGTCAGGACTACGCCATCCTTTACAAACCGACGGGCCATATGGACGGCTTCATGCGGGCATGGCTGGACTTCACGGGCCGCCTTTTCGGCAAGGATGGGAATAATCTGGCGGCGCCGGTCTTCAATCTGTTGACGGACAAAGACGCCCAGGGCCAGTGCACGAAATGCCATAGCGTCGATGCCGGCCGCGGCGCGAGCCGGGGGGTCAATTGGAAGCCCTTTTCGATGGCCACGCGGGAAAGCCTGTTTACGTCCTTCGCCCATGAGCCGCATTTCGGCCTGCTCGGCGAAAAGGGCTGCCTGACCTGTCATGACCTGAATGACTCCAAGGGGCATCAGGATACCTACAAGGGCCACGACCCGAAAGTGTTCGTCTCGAACTTCAAGCGGGTCGAACAAAAGCAGTGCGCGTCCTGCCACGGAAACAACGTGGCGCGGGAGGATTGCCTGCTCTGCCACAACTATCATGTGGGCGGGGTCAGGACGCCGATGATGGATACCAAGCTGCCGAATTAGAGCGTGTTCATTTTAGATGGACACGCGATAGGCCGCGACTGCGGCCCGGCGCGAGCGCCGCCCCCGCGGAGCCGTGGGCCGCAGGCCCACCTGGCGTGAGCGCAATAAAGAAAATCATGTTCATACTTCAAGTGAACATGATCTAGCGGCTCCGTTGGCGACCATGGACGGCCGGGCGGAAGTTCGGCGGAGACGACTGCGGCTCGACCACGCGCGGCTCGCTTTTGCCGGCCTAAATATCGAGCACCAGATCGCTTTTTGGTTGCGAAATGCACATCAGACAGGCTCCTTTTCCGGGGTCTTTTTCGGGCTTGCGGAGATAGTCCACTTCACCTTCGCGGAGCCCCGTCTTGCAGGTGCCGCAGATGCCGCCGCGGCAATTGTACCGGGCTTTGACGCCGTTCGCTTCGGCGAACTCCAGGAGCGTACCGGCGCTCTTGCTCCAGCGCAGGCTTTTGCGCGAGCGGGCGAACACCACGTGATATGTCTCGGCGCCGGGTTCCGGCTCGGATGGCGGTAGCTGCTCGGCGGCGTTTGGTCCGGCGGCCGGTCCGAAGGATTCGGTCTTGATGTCTTGCGGCGGAACGCCCCAGGCAGCCAGATCGCTGGTTATTTTGTCCATCATCGGCGGCGGACCACAGACGTAGAACTCGTAATTTCCGGCCTTGAGAAGGCGTTTCATGACCTCGACGTTGACGAACCCTTCTATGTGATAATCAACGCCCTTTCGGCAGGCCCTGGTCGGCTCGGCGTAAAAGACCACGATTTGTACATTGCGGTTTTCCCGGCGAATCCTGTCAAGTTGGCCGTACATGGCGTGCTCGCCCCGGTTGCGGACGCCGTAAAAGAGCCAAATCTCGCGCCTGCTTCCGGTAGCCACCAGCCAGTTCAGCATGCTGATCAGGGGCGTCAGCCCGACGCCTCCGGCGACAAGGACGACGGGCCTTTCGGACTCCTCGGCGAGGCGGAACTCCCCGGCGGGTGAGAAAACATCGACGATGGCGCCTTCGGCCAAATGTTCGTGAAAAAAACTGGAAGACAATCCCGGCGGCGTACTCGGCGGCGCGCCCGGCGGCGGCGCAAGCCTCTTGATGGTAACCCTGTAATGTTGCTGGACCCGCGCCGGGCTGTCGGAAAGCGAATAGCACCGCACAACCGGGTCGGGCTGGCCCGGTATCGGCAATTCAAACGTCAAAAATTGCCCGGGCTGGTAGGACGGGATCGGCCGCCGGTCATAAGGCGCCAGATAGAACGAAGAAACGTCCTTGTTGGCGTTCTCATATTCTCGGCAGACGATCTGGAATTTTCTCTTGCCGTTCCAGGAAAGATCATGACTTGGGCGCTCTGTCTTGATCCTTTTCAGCGCCTTCGCCGTCAGGCTTTCGAACGTTTCTATCTTTTCCCGGTTCAGCCGTGCCGTGCGCAAAGACCGCCCGGCAACGGAACAGATGCCGGCCGCCGCCCGCAGCGTTACGAGCGCGACGATTGCAAGCCCCGCGAGCTCGGTAAGTGTCCCGATCTGCATTCCCACCACGTAAAATTTACTTTCGCCCGCCGGCTTTCGATTTAAAAATCCGGTCGACAGTGCGCCGGCGGTGGTCGGTCTTCAATCCCCCTCGTTCAATCCGCAAGTTTCCCCGGACGGATCTTCGTTTTGCATCGTTCCGGTAAACGTTCAGTACACAACCTGGATTTCCGCTCTGGCGCCCGCGCCGTCGTCCCTGCCCTCGTTGATCGTGTAGAACGTTTCGAACGTAAGCTGTACGTGCTGG
>CAYWBS010000059.1:0-10442 GCA_964456215.1 uncultured Hyphomicrobiaceae bacterium | reverse complement strand
CCTCTCATCTATCCGAACGAGGTCGCGTCGGTCTGGTTAACACGGCATCCGCGACTCAAGCGGTTATGTTCCTGGGCGACGGCCCATCTTGGTTCCTGGGTCGCGAGTTGGCCGGTCAGCGACCTGACGGCCACGCATCATTTCGTCGTCGCGCGCAGGTCCTCTGGCACGGCAATCACAATGGAGAGCGCATGACGGCTTCGGCCCTTACGATACGGGCAATCGGCAGGATTGCCGGGATTGCCGGGTTCGACTTATCGGACCTGCGACGCCTTTCAAGCTTCTTCCGATTGATGGTGCGCGAGCGATTTCTGGGCTCGGCACTTGGCCTGGTATGGTCCGTCGCCAATCCGATCCTGATGATGGGAATATTCACCTTCGTTTTCGGATTTGTCTTCAAGTCGAAACTGCCGGGCGCGGAAACGAGCCTCTCCTATGTGATCTGGTTGATCAGCGGCTACGGACCGTGGATGGCCATGGCCGAGGCCATGACCAACGCCACCACGTCGATTCCCGGCAATGCCGCCCTGATCAAGAACCTGAAATTCAAGACGGAGCTACTGCCCATAGCGGGCGCTTTGACGGGCATAATCTCACTGCTTGTCAGCTTCGCCTATTTGACCGTCCTCCTCGTTTTTGACGGGCGCGGTCCTTCCACGGCGTGGCTGGTGACAATTCCCTACATCGTGATGCTGTTCGCCTTCGTTACAGGGCTGGGATTGATGCTCGCCGCAACGAACGTATTCGTGCGCGATGTCCAGATGGTGCTTCCCAACGTGCTCTTAATGATCATGTTCGCCTCGCCAATCTTTTATCCGATCACCGCGTTTCCGGCCATCGTACAAAAGGTCATGGCCTACAATCCATTTTTTCTTCTAGCCGAGGGATTTAGGCAAGCCTTGCTCTATGATGCGGTCCCGTCCCCTGCGGACATTCTTTATAGTGGTGTTGTCGCCTTTGCGGTCTTTGCCGTCGGTATCTGGGTGTTCCGACGGTTCAAGAACTACTTCGATTCAGAGCTCTAATTCGATGCAGGCAGGAACGCCGCTCCTTATGCGATGCGACGCGTCCGTGGCGGATACTGAGATCGCGGTCGTTTGCCGCGACCTCTCGAAAAAGTACCTGCTGATGGACAAAGGTGACGCATGGCGACTCTTGTTTTCCAAAGAACCAAAAAACAGCCGTTCGTTCGCGGCATTGCAGGACGTGTCTTTTACATTGCCGAAGGGAGAGTTTGTCGGCGTGTTGGGCCGTAACGGTGCCGGCAAAAGCACGCTCTTGCGGACAATCGGCGGTGTCTTCACGGCGACCGGAGGTTTTCTCTCCGTCGACGGGCACGTATCCGGATTATACGGGCTAGGAATCGGTGGACACAGCCTGATCACCGGCCGCGATTTCGCGCGCCGCTGGCTCGATCTCAACGGCGAACCGCTTCATGAGATCCCAGCCAAAATCGAAGAAATCCATAGGTTCACGGAACTGGGCGACTTTTTCGATCGGACGCTTCGGACCTACTCCACAGGCATGCGCGCCAGGCTCTATTTCGCGACCGTGACCGCGGTCAACGCGCCGATCTATGTGATTGACGAAGTATTGGTAGTCGGCGACGAGTACTTTTCGGCCAAGTGCTGGCGGCGCTTAAGGGAGCGCCTGGCACATGGCGCATCGGGCCTGTTCGCCATTCACGACTGGGCCACGATGCTCAAGATCTGCACCCATGCGATCGTTCTCGAGAAGGGACACGTCATCGACTCCGGGCCCGCTGCCGATGTCGCGCGCCGATATGTCGAGGTCGACGCGCCAGAGGAAGGCGTTGCCGATTTCGCACCCGATCTGCCCGGGAATTTCGTTGTCCGCCACGGCGAAGCGGCGTGCCTGGACTTCCCAGTCGAGGTCATGAGCGACGTGCCGCTCATATTCTCCATGTCTGTCGAAACCTTCAAGCCCTATTACGGATGGCAGCACTTGCTGCAGATAAGCCCGACGCCCTTCGCCGGTAAGCCGGGCAGGTGGAACGTCAAAGTGTCACTTCCCCATATGGTTCTCTCCCCAGGCCGCTATTTGCTGAACGCCTTTCTCGCCAAGGACGAGGCAAATGAATTTGGTGAATACAAGGCCTGTGCGGCGCGAGGCTGGCTTCATGGGAATGCGCTTTGGCTGGAAGTGATCGGAACCCCGGACAAGTCCTTATCGCGCCTCCAGATGGATTGGTCCCTTGCACGGGTGGCATGACGGTCTCGATTGACATCCGAGGCCTTAGAAAGGCGTACGGCAACTTGACGGACGAGGTGCGCGCGCTCGACGGTGTCGATTTGGTGATAGGCGAAGGTGAGCGGGTTGGAATTTTAGGCGAAAACGGTGCCGGCAAATCAACCCTCTTGCAGGTCATTGCGGGATTGGCGACACCAAGTAGCGGCAAAGTCGCCGTGGCGGGCAAAGTCCATGCCGCCTTGTCACTCGGGGTCGGGCTGCGCGAGGAAATCAGCGGGCGTGAGAACTTGTATCTCGACGCGGAGATCCAGGGGATCGCCCGCAAGGATGCCCATGAATACGTGGCTCGGATGATCGACTTTGCCGAACTGGGCGACTTCATCGATCAGCCGGTGCGGGTCTATTCGTCCGGCATGAAGTCGCGGCTTACCTTTGCGAGCCTCGTTTTCGTCGAACCTGAAATCCTGCTGATCGACGAGGCGCTTTCGGCGGGAGATCAGTTCTTTCAGAAGAAGGCGGCGCGGGCGATCAGAGAGCTGTGCGCGCGCGGCAAGATTGTCATCATCGTCTCGCACGGCGTCGAGGCGCTGCCGGACATGTGCACGCGCTGTGTCTGGATGCACCATGGACGGATCAAGGGGGACGGCGATCCGAATAAAGTCGTTGGCTCCTATCTGGAGTTCGAGCGCCGGCGTATCGAGATGCGCGTACTGGATGAGCTGCATTCACGGGAAGACGAGTGGTCGGCTGATGGGCAAAGCAGGATAAGCAGATTGTCGCTGGCGCGTCCGGGAGAGCCGGATGCCGCGCTCGATCCGGCAAAGCCGGCCCACGTCGCGATCGAGTTCGAGCTGAAGCGGCATTTGCAAAGCCCCGTCCTGACGCTGATGATCGAACGCATGGACGGGATCGTGGCCTCGCACAATGTCTTTCACCCGGGCGGTTCCGGCGTGCTCGATGCCGGGCGCTATACGGCCACCGCGGAAACCGTTCCTTTGATGCTGGGACCGGCCTACTACCTCGCGCACGCGGAGCTTTTCGAGCACAAGTCTCTTCTTGCCCGCAGATCCATGGTCTTCCGGACCGAAATCATGGATCTGCCGATCGGTGGAATGCCGCTCTTCTTCCCCGAGATGACCGTAACTGCGGATCCATCTTGACAGCCGCCCTCAAATACATACGGCAAGTGGTGGCCGAGCAGCAAAGAAGGGTTTGCGCCATTCACCAGCCGAACTTTTTCCCGTGGCTCGGCTATTTCGACAAGATCCGGCAGGCGGACGTCTTTGTTTTTTTGGATGACGTCGACTTTCCGCGCAGCGGCAGCGGCATGGGCACCTGGACCAATCGCGTACGTATCGCGGTTCAGGGGCAACCGCACTGGATCGGCGCACCGATCAGACGCTATAGCGGACGGCGGCGCATAAAGGACGTGCGCATTGCACGCGAACCGACTTGGCGCCGAAAATTTTCGCGGACACTGGAAGTCAACTATGCCCGAGCACCGCGATTTCGCGACGCGATGGCCATCATCGATCCCCTGATCAATCAGGAGACCGACGACCTCGCGTCATACAATGTCAAGGTCATCACGAGCCTGAGCAATATTTTAGGGCTGGAGGCCGAGTTTGTTCGTCAATCGGAACTAGGGGCGGAGGGCGCCGCGACCGAACTCCTGATCTCGCTGACCCGTGCGGTGGGTGCCAATGTCTATCTGTGCGGCGGCGGAGCGGGGGATTATCAAGACGACGCGTTATTCGGCGAGGCCGGGCTTGCGTTGCAATATCAAAATTTCGCGCCGTCCTCTTATGGAGACGTGAGACATTATTTGCCCGGCCTTTCTGTGATCGACTATCTTATGCGGTGCGAGACATGGGGCTGACAACGGTTCGTTCCGCTGTTGACCGAGTTGTCGTTCTCGCACCGCCGGAAGTCGCGGATGCGATCGGTCAGATCCTGTCCGATGCGTCTAGCGCTACACGGATTGAGCGGGTGGAAACCGGGGAGGCGCTCGACAAGGCGAGTGCGGAAACCGCGGAGAATTCCCTTCTGATATCTTTTGGGACGAGCATTATCGTCCCGCCTCGGGTGCTGAGACGTTTCCGCGCCGGCGCGATCAATTTTCACGCAGCCTCGCCCGCCTATCCCGGGCGCGACCCGCATCACTTCGCGGCCTACGACCAATGCGACCGCTATGGCGCAACGGCCCATGTGATGACCGATCGGGTCGACGAAGGGCCTATTTTGGATGTCGAGGAAGAGCCCGTCGCCCCCGGAGCAAGCCCCGAACACTATCTTACCATCGGCCGGCGATGCGCCTTGCGGCTGGCGGAACGGATGCTTCCACGGATCATCGCCGGGGGGGATTGGACGACAAGCCGCTATGGCTGGAATAGCAGGAAAACCGCGCGCCGTGACTTCGAGGCATTGTGCGAGATCGACTCATTGATGGACGTTGAAGAGATTGTCCGCCGGGTGCGGGCGACTGATGCGCCGGGATATGCGAATGCGTTTGTGGATCTCGGCGGCTATAGATTTCGGCTTGAAGGACCGGCACCTCAACGCAAACGGAATTTCCGCCATCACGAGGAAGACTTTACCGAGGCCAACTATGAAGCATTTTTGGACGTTGCGGCCCAACGATACCGGTTTGTTGGATTCGAAGAGGCATCGAAGATCGACAAGCCGAGCGTCCTGTGGCGGCACGATATTGACCTCTCCATCCATCGCGCCCAAAAGCTCTCCAACCTTGAGGCCCGACGTGGTCTGAAGTGCACCTATTTCGTGCTCCTTGGTGGTGGGTTCTACAACCCGTTCGAGGAGGGATCGAAGCAGCGGTTGCGCCAGATCGCAGCAGACGGACACGATTTCGGCCTGCACTTCGACCCCACCGTTTTAGGAGCGAAAGCACAAGACCGGGCAGCGGCGGAAGATCAGATTGCCTGGGAAGCGGACGTGTTGCGGCGCTTGATTGACATGCCACTTACGGCAGTCAGCATTCACAATCCGGACCTCCCGATACCGTGGCTGAGAGAAGAGCGCCTAGCCGGGCTGGTCAATGCGTACGGTGCAACCATAAACGACAAATTCTTATATGTATCTGATTCTAATGGCGTTTGGCGGCACCGGCGCCTGAAGACAGTAATCGAAGACGACCGGCCATCATTTCTACAAGTATTGACCCATCCCGCTTGGTGGGTTCCAAAGCCCCTGCCCGCCCGTGCCCGCGTTCGGCGCGCGGTCGAGGGAAGGGCCAAGGATGTCATGGGGGACTACGATTTGAGCCTGCTCAGATATGGACGGCCGAACATTCGATGACCGGTTGGATTGGACTGGGTTTCGATATTGACCGGGCGCCGGCTTGGTACCTGGTGCCGGGAGGCAACCCCGAACCTAATGGTGCGGTCTGTCGAGGACTTGAATGAAGGCACGCTGAAGCCCGAACCACAGTCCGCCGACCCTGACGATGTTCTCCGGACGTTTCCCCGGCGTCCTGAAGATAGCAGGCTGGACTGGAGCTGGAGCACCGAACGTATACTACGCATGATCCGCGCTTCGTCCCATCCGTTTGCCGGCGCAATTTCCTATCTCGAGGGAGAGCGCCGAGTGACGATCTGGCGCGCCGAACGCCATGACTACGCGACCCGCTTTCTGGCGGTGCCGGGCCAGGTGTGTCTTAAAAGTGACGAGCATCCGGTCATTGCCTGTGCGGACGGCATGGTGCGGCTGACCGATGTCGAAGTCTAGACCATCGGGAGCGGACGCGCCGCCAAAAAGGCGATCACATCCAGCCTTCGAAATCGCCTGACATGAGCAACCGGCCTGAACACATGGCGCTCTCCGCGATGTCTACGGGTGAGCCTTTTCGGGAAACTTGATGATCAACCTGTTCCGATCGCTGATCTGGGACCGTTGGCTGGCCCATGTCGATTTCGACGTGCGCGGCGAGGAATACGGCCATGCACTTGAATTTCTAGCTCAGAGTAAATCCATATTGGACGTGGCCTGCGGGACTGGCACGTTCCTGGAGGTATGGGCGGCGACTGGAAAGCCCGCGGGCAAGGGCCTTGAATTTAATCCGGAAAACGTGGCGTATGCGCGCGAGAGGGGACTGGATGTCGACGAAGGTTCGGCACTCGAACTGCCTTACGACAACGACAGCTTTGACGGGTTGCATTGTTCGCACCTGATGCAGGTCTTCGACCAAGATCAAGCGCAGCAATTCGTCCGCGAAGCGAATCGCGTTGTGAAACACGAGGGCGTCATCGTCATAACGACACTGAACTGGTTTTCACGGTTTTTCCGCCATCCGGAAAACACCCGTCCCTATCCGCCCGACGCATTGTGGCGCTATGCTCTTCAGGCGCACGGAGCGACCTCGCCCATGTATGCCGGGATGCCGGCGTGGCGGCAAGAGGGGATCTGGTTCCGCCGACCGCCGCTGTTAGAGATGGTCAGTTTTTCGAACCTAAATCGGAACTCGGTCTATGGCCGCCTAAATGCACTCCAACTCAAGCTCGGCCTTCGCAGGTTCTGGGCCTTTGACGCATATACGATTAAACTCAGAGTTTACAAATAGCCGCCCGCCCAAACGCCCCCGAGAATTCAGAAATTCATGCGTTACAATTTCCTGATACTGCACAACCTGGGCGACTACGATTCGTCGCTCAGAAGTATGGTCGACTATCTGAAATGCTTCGAACGCTACGCCCCGGAGCATAACTATCTCTATCATAGCTGAAACAAGCCGATAACCGAGACGCTGCGAACCACGGATTTCCATGTCATTGTGCTGGACGCGTCAGCCCTGGGCATCTGTCGCTATCGTCCGCGCGAGCTTTACTACGAAATTCGCGACGCCTGGTCCTTCGTGGGCGATCTCGAGGCCGTCAAGCTGGCATTCCCGCAGGACGATTACCATCAGACCAATGAGCTGGATGCCCTGTTCGCCGAATGGGGGATCGACATCGTCTATAGCGTTCTGCCGAAACACATGCACATGCTGTACCCGCAAAGCGGCCGAACGGCGGAACTCAAGGGTGCGTTGACCGGCTACGTGGACGATAACAGCATCCAGTCAATGGAGCGATACATAAAGCCGTTCGAAAGCCGAAAGTACGACATAGCACAGCGCGTAAGCATGTATTCGCCCGTCGGGGGATACTACGCCCGCATAAAAGGGCAGATGGCCA
This sequence comes from uncultured Hyphomicrobiaceae bacterium, assembly GCA_964456215.1. Lineage (GTDB taxonomy): Bacteria > Pseudomonadota > Alphaproteobacteria > Rhizobiales > BFAS01 > MnTg02. Next base: position 3,042 of record CAYWBS010000059.1, on the reverse strand, counting down.
ATCGGTTCGAAGAGCTTGGCAGGAAGAAGAGGCTTGCCTTCGATATTTCCAGCCGACCGGAAGACATTCTGCACGGCGACCGCTGGCTGGAGCTCATCGGCGATTGTCGATTCGCCCTCGGCTGCGAGGGCGGCGTCAGCGTCTGGGACCCGGACGGCATCTATCACGACCGCGTGCGCGCTTTTCTCGAAAATCACCCGGATGCTCTCTTCGAGGAAGTGGCGGATGCCTGTTTTCCAGGTGAGGACGGCCGTTATGTCTTCTCAGCCATTTCACCTCGCCTGTTCGAATCCGCGATGATGGGCTGCAGCTAGATTTTAGTCGAGGGTGAATATCTCGGATTTCTGCAGCCGTGGGACCACTACATTCCGGTCCGCCAGGATCTGAGCAATGTAGAAGAGGCGATCGACTCCATGGCCGACATCGCGGCGGCCAAACGACGTGTCGCAGCATGTTATGAGACGCTGATTGAAAACCCGTCACTTCGATACAGCGGCCTGGTGAAAGACGTTCTGGAAGACGTGGATCGTTTGGCCGCCGACCGAGGCTTCCGGGAGACGAACCCGGCGCGCTTCCGCCAGATTCAGATGGAACACGAAGCGCGCCTGACAAAAGCACCACCAACGACGGCTGCGGGCCAAAATCGCAGTTTCGTCGAGGGCGTGTATGGCCGTATACCGGCACTGGTTCGGAATGCCATACCGGCACCCTTGAAAAAAATCGTGCGGGCAGCGCTGCGATGACGGGTTTGATCCTGCGTTCGCGGACGAGACCTGGATGACAGAATCGAAAGTGCACGTGATCGATTACGGGATTGGCAATATCGGTTCGATCCTGAACATGTTTCGACGCGTCGGCGTCACAGCAATCCGGTCCGACGATCCGGAAACGCTGCGTCGGGCGGATCGCCTTGTTCTGCCCGGAGTCGGCGCCTTTGACCGCGCCATGAAGCGATTGCGCGAGCGTGGTTTGGATGAGGCGCTGACCGAGATGGTAGCCGGAGACGGCAAGCCCGTGCTGGGGATATGTCTTGGCATGCAACTTCTGGCGGATTCAAGTGATGAGGGGCAGGAGCCGGGCTTGGGATGGATCCCAGGTGCCGTGCACGCGATGAAGTTCGACGCGCCGGACGTCCGCGTACCGCACATGGGCTGGGCCTATGTCGACCCCGCCAAAGCCCATGCGGTGCTGAACGGCCCGGAGGCGGAACCGCGCTACTACTTCGCGCATTCGTTTCATTTCAAGCCAAAGGATCCGGCTGACATCCTCCTGACAACGGACTATGGCGGCCAAGAAATCGTGGCTGCGGTCCACCGCGCAAATGTCATCGGAATGCAATTCCATCCGGAAAAAAGCCACCGCTTTGGAATGGCGATGTTCAAGAAATTTGCCGGCTGGACGCCATAACGGAAACTGAACCCCGCAATCGTGTCGAAGAAGTTCCGCAACCGCGTAATTCCCGTCCTGCTGCTGCGGGAACGGCATCTTTACAAGACGCGCAAGTTCAAGAACGCCAAATATGTCGGAGATCCGCGCAATGCCGTTCGCATCTTCAATGATAAGGGCGCCGACGAACTGGTTCTTCTGGGCATTGACGCAACCGTCCGAAAGGCTGAGCCGGACTACAACTTGATCGAGGAGATCGTAACCGAGGCTTTCATGCCAATCGCCTATGGCGGCGGCATCGGGACTGTCGCGCAAGCCCAACGCATTATCGATATCGGCGTCGAAAAAATCGTGATCGGCACCAAGGCGTTCGAGCAGAGTGACCTGGTCTATGAGACGGCACAGACCTGCGGCAGTCAGAGCACGGTCGTTTGCATCGATGTGAAACGCAGCATGTTCGGGGGCTACCGCGTCGTCACTCAATCGGGACGACAAAAAACGCGGTTCTCGCCGGTCGACGCCGCGCGTCACGCCGAACAGCAAGGCGCCGGCGAACTGATAATTCAGTCAGTGGACCTGGATGGCGAGATGTGCGGTTACGACATCGCCCTGATAAAGGCGATCTGCGACGTTGTCAGCATTCCGGTGATCGCCCTCGGAGGAGCCGAAAACCACGATGACCTGGTAAAGGCTATCAGGTTGGGCGGCGCCGATGCGGCCGCAGCCGGGGCGATGTTCGTGTTTCAAGGGCCGCGCCGCGCTGTCCTGATCAGCTATCCCGAGGATGCCTATATCGGCGCTCTTCTAGCCAACGTCCCGGCGACTCGACCGGAAATGGCGACACAATCCTAGAGGCCGAAAAATGCGCAGGGGAAACAAGCGATGAGCACTCGAACACACACGCGCTACCAGATCTGCACACGCTGCATAATGGACACCACTGACCCGGAAATCGTGTTTGACCAGAATGGGGTCTGCCACCACTGCCACGATTACGACCGCGTCATGCGGGACTACGTATTCGCCGATGGCTCGGGCCAAGCGCGGCTGAAGGAGGCGGTCGCGCGGGTCAAGGCGGAGGGCCGTGGCCAGCGTTACGATTGTGTCATCGGCCTGAGCGGCGGCGTCGATAGCTCCTACGTTGCTTGGATGGTCAAAGATTTGGGGCTCCGGCCACTAGCCATCCATCTTGACAATGGCTGGAACACCGAAACCGCCGTGCGCAATATCGAGAGCATCGTGAAGATCTTGGGCATCGACCTCTATACCGAAGTCCTGAACTGGGAAGAATTCAGGAGCCTACAGGCGGCGTTCGTGCGAGCTTCGGTCCCGGATTGCGAAATCCCCACGGATCATGCCATCGTCGCGAGCCTCTACCAGGCGGCGATTCGGGAAGGCGTTCGCTTCATTGTCAGCGGAGGAAATTTCGTCACCGAACTCATGGTTCCCTTATCCTGGTCAAACGGCCATAGCGATTGGAAATATATCAAAACCATCAACGATCGATTCGGAACCAAACGGCTCAAGACGTTTCCGCATTACAGATTCTTCCACAAGACGGTTTATTATCCCAGGATCAAGCGCATCGAGGTGATCTCGCCGCTCAACTGGATCGAATACAATAAGTTCGAAGCCATGAAGTTCATGGAGAAGGAG
>CAYWBS010000058.1:0-10639 GCA_964456215.1 uncultured Hyphomicrobiaceae bacterium | reverse complement strand
TCAGGTTCGCAAACGGCTCCTTTTGCAAACCTGATGGGCGTTCTTCCGGTGCGTATCAATTCATGGCAATAGTCGCCAGTGCCGGCCGGGCAGGCGCGGGGCAACGGCGAAAATCCATTGCGCTTTCGAGATTGAACACCTATTGGCAGGGGCCTGGGCCGATAGTGCTTGGGAACACTCATGCACCATTTTAGCTACAAAGACGGTGTGCTGCATGCCGAAGATGTGTCTCTTGCGGTTCTGGCAAGGCAGGTCGGCACGCCCTTTTATTGCTATTCGACGGCGACATTGACGCGCCATTACCGTGTGTTCGCCAAGTCCTTCGAACATCTCAACACAGAGATCTGCTATGCCATCAAGGCGAATTCCAATCTTGCCGTGATCAAGACCCTGGCCGGTCTGGGCGCAAGCATGGATGTCGTCTCCGAAGGCGAGCTGCGCCGGGCGCGGGTCGCCGGCGTTCCGGCGGATCGTTTTTTCCGGCATCGGCAAGACGCGGGGCGAGATGGCATACGCCCTTGGCGAGGGCATCCGCCTGTTCAATATCGAATCGGAGCCTGAACTGCGCGCCCTGAGCGAGACGGCGGTGGCGGCGGGCGCCGAAGCGCCGGTCGCGCTCAGGGTCAATCCGAACGTCGATCCCAAGACCCACAAAAAGATCTCGACCGGCAAGGCGGAAAACAAATTCGGGATTCCCTGGAGCCAGGCGCGCGGCCTCTATCGCCTGGCGGCGGAATTGCCGGGATTGCGCGCCGCCGGCATCCATATGCATATCGGCAGCCAGATCACCGATCTTGCGCCGTTCGAGACCGCGTTTCAGCTGATGCGGGCGCATGTTCTCGAACTTCGCCAAGACGGTCACGCCATCGACGTCATCGATGCCGGCGGCGGTCTCGGAATTCCCTATCGCGGCGACATCGACGTGCCGCCGCACCCCGACGAATACGCGGCCGTCGTCGCCCGGACGCTCGGCGATCTGGGCTGCCGGCTGCTTTTCGAGCCCGGCCGGATGATCGCCGGAAATGCCGGCGTTCTCATCGCCAAGGTGCTGTATGTAAAGCAGGGCGCGGCGAAGCTTTTCACGATCATCGATGGGGCCATGAACGATCTCGTCCGCCCGACCCTCTACGACGCCTATCACGATATCTGGCCGGGGGCGGAGGCCCGGCGCGAAGAAGCGGAAATCGTCATGGACGTTGTCGGCCCGGTCTGCGAAACCGGCGATTATATCGCCCATGACCGGTCTCTGCCGCCTTATCGCGAAGGCGATCTGATGGCCATCATGACGGCCGGGGCTTACGGGGCGGTGCAGTCATGCACCTATAATAGCCGGCTGCTGGTGCCGGAAGTCCTCGTCAACGGCGACAGATTCGCGATTATACGGCCACGGCCAAGTTATGATGATCTATTGGCGCTGGATCATCTTCCCGATTGGCTGAGCTGACAGTTTTACCGAAAAGTGATCAAATTGTGCGGTCTTGCCCGGCCATGCTTTCACCGATATTTGCAACCATAATACTGAATTTCCTGGCTTCCCCACGAGGCAAGTCATGGTAAGTTTGAGATAACATGTCGAACCTGGATAGAGATGCGATCGGCGGCGCTTCCGGAAAGCGCGCGCGAACGGAGCGGGAGAAGAAATTGAGCATAGAGCGGCGCTATGAGCGCAAGGTCCGCAACAGCCGCCTGGCGCTGGTTGCCGAGCGCGCCTGGCCGCGTGTCTGGCTGCCCTTGGCGGTGATCGGGATATTCGTCCTGGTTTCCCTTTCCGGTCTGTGGCCGTTCGTTCCGGCGTGGGCGCATAAGGGGCTGCTGGCCCTATTCGCCCTTGTTCTGCTTGCCTCGCTGTTTCCGATTTTCTTCCAGCGCTGGCCAAGCCGGGACGAAGCGTTGCGCAGAATTGAGCAGAAGAGCGGTTTGCGGCACCGGCCGCTTTCCGCCTATGAGGACCAGCTTACCGGGTTCACGCCCTCGGCGAACACCAGACGGCTTTGGCGCGCCCACCGGGCGCGGGCGGCGGCGCTCTTCAAACGGCTTAGGTCCGGCTGGCCGCATCCGCGCGTCGACCGCTCTGATCCGTTCGCACTCCGCGCTCTGCTCGTTTTGCTGTTGCTGGTCGGCGGCATCGCCAGTGGAACGCAATCATTGGATAGGCTGAGAGCGGCCTTTCAGCTCGGCGCCAATAAAATCCCGGATACGCTCAGATTGGACGCCTGGGTCACGCCCCCCCATTATACGCGCAAGCCTCCGCTTCTGCTGGCTGACGGCGCCCGGCCCCTGCCCGCGGGCGATAGCGAGGCCCGCGTCGTCGAGATACCGCAAAACAGTATCTTGATCGTTCGCGTAAACGGCGCCCAGGATGCGCGCCTCAACATCGGAATCAAGGAAGCGACCGGGGCCGGACGCCGCGAGATTCCGCAATCGGATCCGGGCGCGACGGCCGGGGTCTTCGAATACAAATTCACTTTGAAGGAGACCGGCACCGTCGATGTGACCGACGGAACGGCGCTCCTCTATGGCTGGCATTTCAACGTCATTCCGGATTTGCCGCCGAAGATCGGCCTCATCAAGCCTCCGGAAACGACGCCCCGCGGCGCCATCAAATTCAGTTACAAGGTCGAAGACGACTATGGCGTCATCGGCGCCAAGTCGACGTTCGTCGGCGTCGATGAGCAGCAAAAGAAGGAAAAGCCGGAAAAGCCCGAAAAGGCGGATCCGAAAACTGCGGGCGAAAAGCCGCTCGGCGAAGCCCCCGTCATTCCTTTGACCCTGCCGCGGACAAATCCGAAATCGGCCGAATCCAAGGTTTACAAGGATCTGATGTCACATCCCTGGGCGGGACTTACCGTGGACCTGATTCTCGAAGCCACCGACCAGGCCGGGCAAACCGGGCAGAGCAAACCTTTCCGGATGGTCCTGCCGGCGCGGAAATTTACCAAACCGCTGGCGCGGGCGATTGTCGAACAACGGCGAAAACTCGTCCTGAAGCCGCGATCCAACCGCGAAAAAGTCGCCATGGCGATCGACGCGCTGACCATAGCGCCCGAGAAATTTATCGAGGACCGAACGGTTTATCTCGGTCTCAGAACGGTCTATTGGGGCCTCAAGCATCATGACAGCCGCAAGAAGGCCCAGGAAAGCGTCGACCGGCTTTGGGACATCGCGTTGCGCATAGAGGATGGAGATTTGTCGGACGCCGAGCGGGCGCTTCGCGATGCGCAAGACCGTTTGAGCAAGGCCCTGCAGGAAAATGCGCCCGAGTCGGAGATCAAGAAGCTGATCGACGAACTCAGAACCGCGCTCAACCGGTTTCTGCAGGCGCTGGCGAAGAAAAACGGCGATCAGAACCTGGTCACCCTGCCGGAAAATTTCAATCTGAACCGTATGCTGTCGCCAAAAGACCTTGAGCAGCTTCTCAAGAACATCGAGAACCTCGCGAAGACCGGGTCCAGGAATGCGGCGCAACAGCTTTTGAGCGAGTTGCGCGACCTTCTTGAGGGCTTGCAGCGGGGCCGGTCGCAGGGCAGCGCGCAAGCGCAGCGAATGATGAAAATGATGGAGGAGCTCGGCGAGCTCATCAACCGCCAGCAGCGCCTCCTGGACGACACGTTCGCCACCGGCAGGCAGAACCGCCAGCAAGGGGAACGTCCCGGACGCGGCGGCGCGCGCAAAGGCGATCAGGCCGGGCGGTCGCCCGGTGACGGCGATGATCGGGGCGAAGGCAGCGGCAAAAGCGGCAAAGGCGGCAAAGGCAAATACGGCACGCTCGCGGCGCGGCAAAAGGCATTGCGCGAGATGCTCGAGCAAATGCTGGAGGACATGCGTGCCCTTGGCGCCAATCCGCCGGATCAGCTGAAAGGCGCCGGGCGGGCGATGGGAGATGCGGGCAAGGCGCTCGACGACAAGGACACGGACCGCGCCACGCAGCAACAAACGCTTGCCCTGGACAGGCTCCGTCAGGGCGCGCAGTCCATGGCGCAAAGCCTCTTGAGAGGACTGGTGTCACGGTTCGGGCGGACGCCGCGCGATCCTCTGGGACGTCCGCAGCGCACCCAGGGACCGGATCTCGGAACCTCCGTCAAGGTTCCCGACGAGATTGATGTCCAACGTGCTCGCGAGATTTTGGAGGAACTGCGCCGCCGCCTGAGCGAGCCGGCGCGCCCGGCCCTGGAGCTCGACTATATCGAGCGCCTGCTGCGGCGGTTCTAGAGTGTTTCCAGGAAAAGCATGTCCCTGCGAAGGCGGGGATGGGCGCCGGTTTTCCGTCCGGAAACACGAAAAAAGCAAAGAGTTCAGAGTGTTTTCGCGATTCAATGAAAAGCGAAAACACTCCAGGGAGTGGTTTCATAGACGCCGCTTGAATGCCGGGTCGGATTTTTGCCCTCTCGGGGATGGGGCCGGCTGCCCTGCTTAATATTTGCACGCGGCGGAATAGCCGAATGTTGACGACGGAAAACGCCTCCGCCCACGTGTACATAAAAGGCGAGCTTAACATGCCTGCCTATTATGCGGTTGGGTCTCAGCGCTTCATGCCCGTCGGGAAGACCGGTTTATTGTAACGACAATATCCGGCCCGCAGTGTCTGGAAAGGAACATGCGTATGTTGAAAGTTTGTTATGGGATCATAGGGGTTCTGGTCATTGCCGGGGCGATTTCCGGTCAGGCCCATGCGCAAAGGGGCGATGACAGAGCCGGGGCCAGGCCGGGCGAGAGAAGTAGCTGGGAACTATTCGGTTGCGTTGACGTCGGCCGGCGTCCGGACCAGGACATCATCGAGGTTGGTCGTCGCGAAGGCCGATTCAGCGCCATCCGTTTAAGGGCGCTCGGTAACGATATCGCTATTGAAGATCTGAAAGTGGTCTATGGCAACGGTAGGCCCGACGATATTCGCGTGCGCTCCGTGTTGCGTGAAGACGACGAGACCAAGCCGCTTGATCTTCAAGGCAGAGAGCGAGCTTTAGATCGCGTCGAAGTGATCACCAAGCGTGAATTCAGAGGCGAAGGCCGCGGCAAGGCAGTGCTCTGTGTCTACGGCCTGGAAGTCGACAGGCCGGAGGGTGGTGTACGCCAAAGCAATGTCCGCGGCAGCTGGGAAGAATTGGGTTGCGCAGGAGTCGGCATTGCCCCGGATTTCGACAAAATTCCGGTCGGCCGCCGCGAGGGCAGATTCATGGCCATTCGCCTGGGCGCCAGGGGCGATGACGTTCATGTCGAAAGCCTGAGGGTCATCTATGGTAATGGCAAGCCCGATGAAATTCATGTTCGCACGCTGTTGCGCAAAGGAGAGGAAACGCGCCCGCTTGACCTGGAGGGCCGTGGGCGATCGATCGATCGCATCGAGTTGGTCACGAAGCGCGATCCAAGGGCCGTCGTGACGGGCCTTCTGAAAGGCGTGGCGAAGGGCAAAGGCCGCATAGGCCGCGCCCAAATCTGCGTCTACGGTCTGGAAGATGACAGGCGAGGCATGGAACCGCGCGATCGCGAACGCCGCCGCTAGGATCGCTCCGGGGCCGTCGTTAGATTGCCAACGGATAGACCATGTGGGGTGGCAGGTTCGTGTGCCCAACGCCGGATCGGGTTTCAAACCCGATCCGTAACGTTCATGCTGGGGCTGAAATGCCGCTCCCTCATGGCATAAACAATGCGGGCGGGGTTTAAAACCCCGCCCGGCAGGGGAGCCTAACAAAGCCACAATGCGTTTCGCACTTGCCCCCGACAGCGCTGCTGCCTCCGGCGCGCGCCCTATTCCTCCCGCCGTAACCGGCCGACGAATGGCAGCTCGCGAAATCTGTGATCGAGATCCATGCCGTAGCCGACGACGAAGGTGTCTGGGCAGTCGAAGGCCCGGAAATCGGCGGAAATTTCGGCCGCCCGCCCGAATGGCTTATCCAGCAACACACAGGTCGTCACCTGCCGGGCGCCGCGCGCGGCGAGCAAATCCTTGGCGAAGGCAAGGGTTCGTCCCGAATCCAATATATCGTCGATCAGCAGAATGTTGCGGCCCGTCACGTCGGACTCGATATCCCTTACGATGTCGACCCGGCCGGACGATGTGGTGGCGCTTCGATAGCTTGCAAGCGTGAGGAATTCGACCTCGGGTTCGATCCCGGCCCTATGGAGCGCTCTCAGCAGATCAGCCGCGAAGATGAAGCTGCCCTTTAAGATGGCCACGACCATCAGGCGCTCAAGCCCGGCATTGGCGATTTCCTGAGCAAGCTCATCGATGCGCGCCGCGATTTTCTCCGGCGGCAAGATGATCTCGACGGCTGTGCTTGATGCGAGGGGCTTATCCATTGGCGCCTGACCGGCCGGGCGCCACGCCGGTCTCAGTGCGGCTTGGCGAAACGGACCTGTAAGTTTTCGACAGCTTGCGGGGGCGAGGGAACGCGTGCCGCGAAGTTCGTTTGCGTTCCGGCCTCCAGGGAACGCGCGTCCACCCGCTTTGCCCAGTGATAGAGTTCCTCGCCTCGATTGTCCAAGAAGGCGAACACGACCGTCGGAACCGCGACGCGCCGGTTGGTGATGTTTTGAATGACGCCCTGTACATAAAGTATCGGCGTGCCGGAATCGGATTCCCAGCTGAAGGTCACATTGCGGATTTCAAGGCCGCGAATATTGACCGGAATGCCGAGACTGGAATAGACGCCCGCGCTCCCCGGCAGGCCACGGACAATGTCAACCCGGTACAAATACGCCATGACCATGAAAACGAAGACAAAGCAGCCGAGCCCGCTCCAGCCGGTGATGAGTTTTCTGCGTTGCATCGCGGCGCTCGCGGCAACGGACGGAACCAGCGACGCCTCCCCGGTGAAATCCACATTTTCCGCCAACAGAATGTCCTGATCGATCTCGCCGGGCTCATCCCCAAATTCATCGTCGGCCGCTTCACCGTCTACCTCAAGCGTCTCGTCTTCGAGGTCTTCCTCGTCCCCGGCCGCACTTTCCGCCATCAGCTCGTCATCCGCCGCTTCGCCGTCATCGATCTCCGTGTCCGTATCAGGCGCGAAATCCTCGCTGTCCGCGGCATCGGCTTCCTCCAGGTCGGCCTCGTTCAGATCGGCCGATGCTTCCTGCTCGGCGTCCTCGTCGGCCGCTTCAGCAAAAAGAGCGTCGATACCCTCCTGAGACTGCTCGATGTTCTCTGACGCCTGTCCGTCATCGGCCTCGCCGTCGACGAAATCGACATCATCCGTTGGAGGGAGTTCGGGGGCCAATGGCGGGACGGATGGTCCTTCGAAACTGGCCAAGGTGACTTCGTGTTCGTCGTCCTCGGCCATGCCCTCGTCTGCCGCGTCCTCGCCGTCTTCGTCCACGCCCGCCTCGTCCGTACTGGTTCCGGCTTCCGCCTCTTCCAGGGTGTCGGGCGTTTCTTCGGTTTCGCTTTCGCCGGCCAGCGCCTCGCCGGCCTCCGGTTCGTCATCGGCCAAGACGGTCCACACATGAGCGCAGCGCGCGCAGCGCACCATTCGGCCTTCCGGTGGAATAACCGCATCCATCTCATAAAGAGTATTGCAGTTTTCACATTCGATTATCATTCGAGCCGCCGATAGCGCTACAATGCCTCGTTCATGGCATTTAATGGATTAATGATCTCCTATCGTAAAGGGTGTATTGAGGATTTCAGTCTCGTATTTGCCGGAATCGCTTGATAACCCATTGATACTGTAAAGCTAGTCCCGCATAAAGACCGGACAATCCCAGTAAATCAGGCGAGGACTATTTGTCTTGATTCGATTAGAGAACGTTGGGCTGCACTACGGGCGCGGTCCCGATATCCTGCAAAACCTGAACCTGCACATCCGCCCCGGATCGTTCCATTTTCTCACCGGTCCATCGGGTGCGGGTAAAACGTCGCTGCTCAGGCTCCTTTTCATGTCGATGCATCCGACCAGCGGAATGATCTATGTGTTTGGCCATAATGCGACGCGCATTTCGCCGGGCAGACGCGCGCAGCTCCGGCGCCGGGTCGGAATCGTATTTCAGGATTTTCGCCTTCTCGACCATCTGACGACATGGGAGAATGTCGCGCTTCCCTTGCGGGTTATCGGAAAAAGGACCTCCGACTACAAGGAAGACGTGACGGATTTGCTGCAGTGGGTGGGGCTGGGCGATCGCATGTATTCTTTTCCGTCCATCCTCTCCGGCGGCGAAAAACAGCGCGCCGCGATCGCCCGCGCGGTGATCGGCAAGCCGGAACTTCTCCTGGCGGACGAGCCGACGGGCAACGTCGACCCGCAAATGGCGCGCCGCCTGTTGCGGCTTTTTATCGAATTGAACAGGCTCGGAACCTCGGTCATCATCGCCACCCACGACTATGAGCTCATGAAGCAGTTCAATACGCCACGCCTCGAACTGCACGATGGCAAACTGCAGGTCGCGGAAAAAGTCATATGAGCAAAAACCAAACGCAAATGCCCGCCGAACAGCCCCTCGCCAATGCCGCGGAATTTTACGCGCCGGCCCGGCAGACGCGCGCCGCGGCGCCGATCGTGCCCGCCGGCTCGGTCACCGGGCGCTCGCTTACCGTGGTGATCGCCATCATGTGCTTTCTGGCCTGCCTTACCGCCGGCGCGGTCTATATGATTAACCGCTCGGCCGCGGCCTGGTTCGAAAATATGGCCAGCGAGATCACGATCCAAGTCGAGCCGATCGAGAATACCGATATCGACAAACGAACGACACAGGTCGCCCTCTTTCTTGCCAAACAGCCCGGCGTCAGCCGTGTCCGCCCGCTCTCGGAAAAGGACGCCGGTCGCCTTCTTGAGCCGTGGCTCGGCAAGTCCGCCGCGGCGCTTTCGGCCCTTCCGGTGCCGCGCCTGATTGCGCTGGAGATTGACCGCACGTCGCCGCCGGACATGCAGGTGCTGGCGGCAAATCTGGAGAACAGCTTTCGTGGCGTGGTTTTGGATGATCACCGGCATTGGCAGGCGCAGATCCGCACGGTCACCCGGACTCTGGCCCTCGGCGGCATCGCGGTCCTGGCGCTGGTCGGAGCGGCGACGACGGCGATCATCATATCGGCGACGAAAAGCGCCATGGCATCAAATCGCGAGATCGTCGAGGTCCTGCATTTCGTGGGGGCCACCGATACGTTCATCGCCCGCGAATTCGAGAAGCATTTCCTCGCACTCGGTATCCGGGCCGGCTTATTCGGCGCCGGCGCCGCTGCCGCGGTCTTTCTGCTCATGCCCCTGATTACCCAGCTCATCGGCGGCAATGCCGTAACGGCGGCTGAAATCCGGCGGCTTGTCGGGTCCACTTCCTTGGATATTCCAGGCTATATATTACTTGCGATTGTGCTCGTCGTCATTTCAGCGCTTTGCATGTTGACGTCGCGCTATGGTGTCTACCGCATATTGCACAGCCGGCACTAAGACGGTAAACGGCAAGTGGCTTTACGGTAGACTGATTCCGCATATTTTAGTTGCAGCGAGCTTCGCATTTTTTAGTTGCAACGAACCTCGCATTTGTCGGGACCGGCTGCGACATCAGGCTGTGGAGGTTTGATCAGGTCATGGACTCATAAATCTGCTTGAAATGGCGCCACAAACAGCAAAAAGATGCCGGCAGAAGCGCAAACAGCGGGGCTTTCCCCCCGGTGCAGCGCTTCGGCGCAGCGGATCGAAGCTGTTTTGGCGTCTCCGATATCGCCAATTGGCCCCCGGACAGCATCGCAAAGGCTTGAAAACGCCTCACATTTCCTGCGCCTTTGGTCCTCGATCGCGGACCAACCGGCTCATACCATTTCGAACCAAATTTGTGAGTTCATGAGCTGATGGGGCGCCTGGCGACAAGGATGAGTGTGCTGGCCTGGATTGTCAGCCTGGCTATCGGGGCTTTCATCCTCGGATTTCTGATTTTCGCGGAGTCGATAGATGACGAAACCCCGGTAGCCGACAGGGAATCCGCCGATGGCATCGTCGTGCTGACCGGCGGCAAATCACGCATCGCCCAGGGCCTCATTCTGCTTGCCCAGGGCAAGGGCAAGCGGCTGCTTATTACCGGCGTATATCCTTCCACCAAAAGGCGGACCTTGAAAAAGATCACTCCCAGGCACAAAACGCTCTTCGAATGCTGTATCGACATCGATCATGGCGCCCAGGACACGATTGGCAATGCGCAGGCCGTGCGGGATTGGGCGAGAGCCAGGAACTTCAAATCCGTCATCGTCGTAACGTCGAGTTATCACATGCTGCGCAGCCTTGTTGAGCTTCGCCGCGCCCTTCCGGGCTTGAAGCTCGTCGCTCACCCGGTCGCTCCGAAAAACTTCCGCATCGATGCCTGGTGGGCCTATCCCGGGACGATGCGTCTGTTGTTGTCGGAATATTTAAAACTGATACCCGCCGTGGCGAGATTTTGCGTCTCGGAGTTGGGCCGGCGCATCGCGGCGGCTTCCGCAATGGGATATGTCGCCGAGTCCGCCCGGCCGCGCGGCTGACGGTGCTGGCTCATGGCCCGATCGCTTCTTTTCAATATCGCCTTCTACATCGTCACCGCGCTGTTCGTGACCGTTGGCGGCCCGCTGCTCTTCGGGCCGAGGCGATGGGCCATGGCGGGTCTCAGAGCCCATGCCGTGACCTGCCTTTGGTTTTTTATAAATATATGTTTTTTTTGGTTTTTGGTAAGTGTGTGTGTAATA
>CAYWBS010000057.1:0-10682 GCA_964456215.1 uncultured Hyphomicrobiaceae bacterium | reverse complement strand
TCCGCCGTCGGTCAGGTGCAAACGGCCCTGCAAGCCGGCCAGACGCGGCTCGAGCAATTGCAGACGACCCTGGATTCTTTGACCGCGCTTTCCGCAAGCAAAGCCGATTTGGAACGCAAGCGCGGGCGTACCTGCCCCGACAGTCCGGCGGGGGATGGCCCCCGGCGGCGGTTGCGCGACGCCGATGCCAACAATTTCAGATTTGCCAGCGGTTTCGTCAGCCAGCGTGTCGACGCCATAAAGAAGGACGTCGCGTCCCTCAATGCCGATATGGCGAAAGTGGTGACCTCGGAAAAAAGCACGTTCGATCCCAAGACCGGAACGCGCAACGCGTTCCTGCGCGGTCTGGGCGGCAGGCTCGACCTGACGATCGCACGGTTCAACGCTTTCCGGACGGACCCGCAGCTATCGCAATTCCGCAACCATTTCGCCAAGCGCTCCGAGCAGACGATTTTTGACGATGGCCGCGGCCGCAAATTCCGCTGTCCCGATCCGCAGTTGCAGATCGCCCTGCGCGGCGTCGTCAAGGCGATCGACGGTTTGCCCGAACTGGACCGGCCGCCGGTGACCGCGGTGGAAGGCTCCGAGGCGATCGTCGAAGCGTTCCGCCGCCTGACGACAACGACGTTCGGCCTGTTGACGCTGAAATTGCCGCCAACCCCGGATGAATTGCGTTTCCTCCAGCACAAGGCCGTGCAAAGCGTTCAAAACACCCCGGCTCGCGATACGGCCCTGAGCGCGAAGGCGGGGCTCGGCGAGCGCGATTATATTCCCCTGTTCGTCGCGATCTTTGTCGACCTGTGCATATTGCTGGTCTCCGTCAACCGCCCCGTCAACCGCCTGCAGGGCTTCATCAATGCCGCCCGGGAGGCGCGCGACGCGCAAATGCATGAAGTCCTGAACCGCTTCCACGAGGTCCATAAAGGCAAGCGCAGTCAACGGCTCGATATTTTCCATGACGCCATGTTCGACTGGAATGGCGATCATTATGTCGCCGTCCCGCTGGATTTGCGGACGCTTGCGGAAGACGACGATGAGAAAAAGAAAGTCACCCAGGCGCGCTATCTGTCGACGATCATGGCCGCTCTCGAGGAAGCAAGGCTGGTCAAGCGGTCGCTTCTTGTCGGCGCCAAAACGGCAAGGCGGAAGCTCATCGAGCTGAGCAGCCCGTTCGCGGCGTCTCCCAGTTTTCGCGTCTACCGTTTCACCAACGGTGCCTGGCCGGCGATCGTGCTCGACGATATCCTCGGCGCCTCCGACAAGTTGATCGCGGAACGGACGGCCGAGGCCCACAGGCAGGCGGTGCATGAACTTTTCAGTCCGCGGTCCGCACCACGGCGGGAACCCGATTTGTCGGATCTGCCGCGGCCGGAATTTCCCTGTTCGACGCCGCTCGAGAAACAAATCTCGGAACGGAGCGCGCGGCGTCGCGAGGAGGGCCGCGTGGCATCCGCCAATGGCCGGTCGCCGGATATCTTCGGCGATGACGAGACGCATACCGTGCCCGCAGCGCCGAATGGAGCGGCAACGCCGAATGGAGCGGCAACGCCGAATGCCATCGCCCTTAGCGGCAGGGGCGGCAATGCGGATTTGTCCGCCACAAAGCCGGAATCGCGACCGGAAGAGACGACCGGGCCTGACGCCGATCCGGCGATGTCAGCCGCCGTCGCAGGCTCCTCGAATGGTGCTTTCGCCGGAAACGGCCTTGCACGGCAATCGCCGGCGGGCCCGGAACCGGACGCCGAATTCCTGGAAACGTTCGAGACTGAACGTGTCGATGACAACCAGCCGCAGCTGCCATTTGCCCCGGCCGGCGCCGCCACGGGCGGTTCATCGTCCGCGGCCCGGAAAAGTCTTGCCGATCAGCTATCGAAAGCGGGCGGGAATGGGTCCGCGGAGGATCTCGTTGCGCTTGAAGAAATCGCGGCAGAACCTGGCGCGGCAAACGGCAGCGCCGAGACTTTCATTGTGGACCGGAATATTGTCGACGACCTTGCCGAGGTGATGTCCGCGGCGGCGATGCCGCCGGAACCGCCGGCGTTCAAAGCGGACGGATCCCCGCCAAATCGCGGCAGGACGCAAGGCCTTGTCCCGGAGCCGCCGAGGAGCCGGGACCGGCAGCTTATCATCGCCGTCTCCGAGCGCGAGATCGCATCTGCCGAACGTACGGAGAACACTGTTTCTCACGCGCGTGAACTTGTGCCGGGTTCCGATGGGGCCAGTGTTGGCGTCAAGGCGCACGCTAAGTCAAAAAGCAAGACTTCCTGGGCAACGAAACACTTTGGCGGCTTTCTGAAAAGCTCGCCTGACAAACTCACCAAGGAAGACCCCGTCTTCAGCCGGCATCAGCCCAAGATTGACATAGAGAAAATCGCGCAGCACTTCTCCTCCGGAAGCAAGCCGCGCACTAAAATATCGTGAGTTCAAATTTCAGTAATGCGTGACGCTCGGGAGAATTCAGATTTCGGTGCCAGATTTTTCCGACCACTCAAGCATTCCTTAACTTCCAGTCTGTTATCTCTGACGTGGAACGCAACTCACATAAAAGTCAAAACGGACCGCCACGCGTGGGCTTCTGCGGGAATCTCGATTTATGGAATTCATATCAGGCGCCGGCCCAAAAAGATTGTCGGGAGACGAGCAAAGCAGATCAGAGTTCGGCGTCTTTATTAATGAATACCTAAGGCGTGTTGCGCAAGCCCGGCCGAAATGCCGGGAAGAGCTGCAGGTCACCGTCATTGCGCGCGCTCCGGACTCGCTCGTCGCCCAGGCGCTTTCGGCCCATTGCGAGCTGTTTCGTGACGCCGACATCGGACTTCGGGCCATTTTCGCACGCCTCTCTCCGCAGCAGGCCGCGAAGGCGTGGTTCCTTTCGTTTCCCTCCGAAGACGGTGGCAGCGGAAACGACTGCGTGCGTTTGGTGAAAAATCCGAAACTGCTCGATGCCCACGAGCAATTGACCTTGGGGAGAAGTATGTGTTGGTCGGGGGATGCTTTGCGCAGCTCCCGGGAGGGTCAGCATCGAATCAGCGTTTTCGAAGACGAATGTCCGGGTTCGGCGCGGCTCGGCCAGCTTGCGTTTCGGGCGCTCTGGGATGCGGCGGTGGATATGCCTCGCAAATATGTCGAACGGCTGCTCGTCTCGCGGAGCGAATGCCCGCCCGGGGAGCTGGCGGCGCCGTCCTCGGAAAGTCCGGTGCCGCAGACCAAGCACCATTGGATTTCCACCCGTCACTAGTCTCCCTGAGCGCCGGAACTTGCGCCAGGTTGAAGGCCGCGTCGGCTTACTATTTCGGAGAAATGATCGCCGGATTGCTCATATCACAAATGTCCTGGCTTTATTCGGTTGGCTGAACATGTCTGCGCGGGGAAACAGCATATTGATGGCTGCGTTGTTGCTTATTGTCCAGTCCGGGCAGGAAGCAATGGCCGCGGACCAGGACAATGGCAAGTCCTGCGGGGAAAAACTGGTAGCGGTTGGCCGCCCCAATAAAATCCAATCGCTGTCGGGCATGAGCGCCGTTGTCCAGTGGAAAAGAAGGGCCGGCGAATTGGGCGAAAAGTTTGTCCATTGGCAATATGCAATGGATGCCGAATTGAACTGCAAGTTTATGCGACGGTCGGGTTATTATATTTGCTACGCTTCCGGAAAGCCCTGCGAGCATCCGTCCCCAATCCGCGCCGGGATCGAAGACCGGGGCGGCGGAAAGAGATAACCGCATTTGGCCATCCGGCCTTGTCGTCAACCACAGGTTGCGCATTCATGAAAGCCATGTCTCTCGAAAGGCCGGGAGAGCTCCTCCAAGAGGTCGACCTTCCTCTTCCGGAACCGCGAGCAGGCGAGCTTCTCCTCAAAGTCCGCGCCTGCGGCGTCTGCCGGACGGATCTCCATATCGTCGATGGCGAGCTGACGGACGGCAAACGTCCGGTCATCCCGGGGCATGAAATCGTAGGACTGGTCGAGAAGACGGGCGCCGGTGTGGAAGGGGTCGAGATCGGTGCGCGGATGGGGGTTCCCTGGCTCGGCAGGACCTGCGGCGCCTGCGCCTATTGTGCCCGGGGCCAGGAAAACCTTTGCGATAACGCCGAATTCACCGGTTATAACATCGACGGCGGATATGCCGAATATGTCACGGCGGATGCCCGCTATTGCTTTCCGATTCCCGATCAATTCGAGGATGCCGATGCGGCGCCTCTGCTGTGCGCCGGCCTGATCGGCTTCCGGTCACTGCGTATGGCGGCCGATGCCGGCCGGCTCGGCATTTATGGATTTGGCGCGGCGGCACACATCGTTGCGCAGATCGCGCGCCACGAAGGCCGGGATGTCTACGCCTTTTGCCGTCCGGGCGATCGCGCCGCGCGGGAATTCGCACTGCGGCTCGGCTGTAAATGGGCCGGCGGATCGGACGAGCCGGCCCCGGCGGAACTCGACGCGGCGATCATCTTCGCGCCCGTAGGCGCGCTCGTTCCGGCGGCGCTTCGAGCGGTTCGCAAAGGCGGCGTAGTCGTCTGCGGCGGCATTCACATGAGCGATATTCCGACCTTTCCCTACGACATCCTGTGGGGCGAACGGGTTATAAGATCGGTGGCGAACCTGACCCGCCGGGACGCAATCGATTTCCTGGAACTCGCCCCCGGAATCCCGATCGAGACCAGCATCGAGCGGTTCCCCCTCGCCGACGCCAACGAGGCCCTTGCCAGGCTTCGCTCGGGGCGGCTCACGGGGGCCGCCGTCCTCATACCTTCGGCGTAGGCGTTTCTTCGGCACGGGACTGCATGGACGCGCAATTCATAATATTGACTGTGGCATTGTGCGGCGCGTCCGTTCTGCAATCCGCGACGGGAATCGGATTCGGGATCATCGCCGGCCCGGTCATGCTGATCGTCCTCGACAGCGGCGCGGCGATCCATATCAGCATCGTCCTCAGCCTCCTGATTTCCCTGCTGCTCGTCCCCTCGATATGGGCCAGCCTCGATGTCAGGCTGGTCAAGCAGTTTCTGACCGGTACGGCGATCGGCCTGCCGCTCGGCCTGACGATCTTTCTTATCAGCGGTCTCGAAGTCCTCAAGCTTTTGGCGGGATGCGCCGTGCTCTTCACTCTGGCATTCGTCATGCGCAGCGCCCGCCGTGTGGACCGGCAAAAAGCGCCCGCACCGGCAAAGTTTCCCGAGCTCGCCATCGGCACAATCGCCGGCGCCATGAGCGGCGGGCTGGCCATGCCGGGCGTCGTTCCCGCCGCGTGGATGTCCGGCATGGGATACGGCAAGGACGCGGTGCGCGCGACAATTCTCATCATGAATATTGCGTCATACGGCGCGGCGTTCACGTTGCAATCGGCGATTGCCGGGGTGAGCCGCGACACGCTCTGGCTCTGCGCCGCGCTTGTCCCGGCCACCATCGCCGGCACCTATATGGGAAAATGGCTTACGGGCCGTCTCAGTCCCACGTTGTTCAGGTTTATCCTCGCCGCGATCCTGCTGGCGACGGCGCTCGGACTGTTTGCCGACGTCGCTTGGAAGCGTTTGATCTAAGCAATCGTCCTGCAATCAGGGGCGGCGGCGCCGGTCAATGGATATCCCTGGCGGCGCCCATTGCCGTCTTCAGCTTTTCGACGTCGAAATCGGGAGATCTGGCGGCTTCCAGGATTTTCGCCTCGCGGCGGGAAATAAGGCCGACCGCTTCCGGGATCTTCTTCACGGCCTCGGCCGGGATCATCACCGCGCCGTGACGGTCGGCATGGACGATGTCGTTGGTTGAAACCGTGAGGCCGAACACCGTGACCCGGCAGCCGATATCGACGACGTGAACAAAGGCGTGGCTGGGCCCGATCTTGGCTCCGAGGAGATTGAAGCCGCGGGCGCTGTCGGCCACGTCGCGAAACGAGCCATTGCTGACGGCGCCCACCACGCCCAGCCCTTTGTGGATGTTGGTCTGCACCTCGCCCCAGAAGGCGCCGGTTCCGGGCCTCGGATCGAGATCCCGAAGCACCACCACGGTCGGATGCGGCGCCTCGGCCACATAGTCGTAATAGGCCGCGCGCTTTGCCACCGTTGCCTCAGCCGTTTCATTCGGGGGTTCCGCCGCCCGGATCGTCGCCGTGCGGGCGTAGCCGCAAATCGGCGGCAGGTCCGGGTCCAGCGGCACCAGCGGCTCGGTCGTAAAGCCATGGCCGCGGCGCGCCGGCACGATTGCCTCAAGCGCATTGCAGATGGTCGGCGTATCCCATTGGGTGAGTAAGGCAAGGTCCTCGGCGGTAAAGTCGGTCACGACTGGTTGTCCTTCATTGCAGTCCTTGGGCACGCGCCGGTTATTTCACTTCGCAGGCGAATAGGGAAGCCTTTCAAAAGTCATCAAACCGCGGAATTCTCGACGTGCCGCACGGCAATCGATGGGCTCCTGCTACGCCGCGCCGTGCTTCAACCCGGTAAGCGCCTTGAGATCGTCGCGCAGCCGGCCGGATTTTCCATTGAAAAAATCGTCAATCCCGGCATGCGCGTCATTCCAGAGCGGGACGGCCGCCGCCAGCAGCGCCTCGCCATCCGCCGTCAGGCTCAGCAGACGGCCGCGCTTGTCCCTTTTGTCAATGCTCACTTTCACCAGGCCGCGCCGTTCGAGCGGCTTGAGCTTGGCGGTGAGCGTCGTGCGGTCCATGGCGAGCAGCTTCGCGACCTCGCCCATGGCTGGCGGCTTCGGCCGATTGAGGGACATCATCAGCGAAAATTGCCCGTTGTTCAGCGACAGCGGTCTCAGCGCCTCGTCGAAATACCGCGCCAGCGCCCGCGCCGCGCGCTGAACATGGAGGCAGAGGCAGGTGTCGCGGACGTAGAGCGTCGTTTCGAAGGGAACAGTATTTTGTTTTGACATCGCTTAATTATGTTGATACCAACTCTTATTGTCAACGCTTTGGCTTTCAACGTGCCGGGATCGTCCCGGAACAAACAACTGGCTGAAGGACAGCGACGCGAAGTTTCTCGGCGTCTCAGAGAAAAACCCATGCAGATTTCCAAACAAAAGATCACGCCCTGTTTATGGTTCGATACGCAAGCCGAAGACGCGGCGAATTTCTACGTTTCCGTTTTCAAGAATTCCAGGATTGGTAAGATCAGCCGTTACGGCACGGAAGGCTATGAAGTGCACGGAAAAGAGGCGGGATCGGTCCTGGCCGTGGAGTTCGACATCGATGGACAAACATTCGTCGCCCTGAATGGCGGCCCGCAATTCGAATTCACCGAGGCCGTTTCCTTCCAGGTCCACTGCGCGACGCAGGAGGATATCGACACTTTCTGGAACGCGCTCAGCGAGGGCGGCGAAGAGGGTCGCTGCGGCTGGCTGAAAGACAAATTCGGCCTTTCCTGGCAGGTCATACCGTCTGTCCTTCCGGAATTGATGACCGACCCTGAGAAGTCGCAGCGGGTCATGAGGGCATTCCTTCAGATGACAAAGTTCGACATCGAGGAATTACGGCGGGCGTCTCTCGGAACCGCCGCCTGAGCCGCCTGAACCGCGCTTAACGACACCCCCGACGAGGAAAATTCATGTCCGTCACACCCTATCTGTTTTTTGACGGCCGCTGCGAGGAAGCGATCGGCTTCTACAAGAAGGCGCTCGGCGCCGAGGTCGAGATGATGATGCGTTTCAAGGACAGCCCGGAGCCGCCGCCGCCCGGTACTGTTCAGCCCGGCAATGAGGACAAGATCATGCATGCCTGCATGCGCATCAACGGCGCGCCGGTGATGGCTTCCGATGGCGGCTGTGCAGGTACGACGGAATTCCAGGGCTTTTCGCTCTCGATCGATGCACAGGACGAAGCGGAAGCCGACCGTATGTTCGCGGCGCTCGCCAAGGGTGGAAAAGTGCAAATGCCGATGGGGAAGACATTCTTCGCCAGGCGCTTCGGCATGGTCTCGGACAAATTCGGCGCCGGCTGGATGATCATTGTCGAACCTTGATGGCCCTTGGGGGCTAGGTCGAAACAGACGTCGCAAAATACGAGGAGTTGTGACATGAGTGCAAAGACGGCGGCAGGCGGCCCGAAACCGGCAACTTCCGAATTCCTGATCTCGCGCACTTTCGAGGCGCGGCGCGAAAAGGTCTGGAAGGCTTTCGCTAAAGACATGAAAAGCTGGTTCACGCCGAAAGGCTTCACGGTCAAACAGGCGGAATTGGATTTCCGCCCGGGCGGCACCTACCACTATTGCTTCGTCACGCCCAATGGCCAGGAAATGTGGGGCAAAGCCGCCTATCGTGAAATCACGGAACCGGAGCGGCTGGTGTGGATCAATTCCTTCTCCGATGAAGCGGGCGCCGTGGCCCGGAATCCATGGCAGGAGACCTGGCCGCTGGAACTTCTGACGACGGTTACGTTTGCCGAGGAAAACGGAAAGACAGCACTCTCGATTCAGTGGATACCCATCGACCCGACCGAGGAGGAACGCAAGACCTTCGACGCGTGCCACGATTCCATGAATGGCGGCTGGACCGGCACGTTGGACAAGCTTGAGGCGTATCTGGCGAAGGCATAGCGAAAATGTCCCTCAAGCTCTATTTCCACCCGCTCGCCTCCTTCTGCCACAAGGCGCTGATCGCATTGTACGAGAACGGTACGGCCTTCGAGCCCGTCATCGTCGATCTTGGCGACGAGGCATCGAGATCGGCATTCCAGGCTGTTTGGCCAACGCTGAAAATGCCGGTGCTCGTGGACAGGTCCCGGGGGTGCACCGTCGCCGAGTCGACGATCATCGTCGAATATCTCGATACACGATATCCGGGCGAGCTGCGCCTTGTTCCGGAGGACCCCGACCGCGCCTGGCAGGCCCGCATGTGGGATCGCATCTTCGATAACTACGTCCAAGGGCCAATGCAAAAGATCGTGGGTGACCGTCTGCGGCCTGACGGAGAGAAGGACCGTTTCGGTGTGGAGGAGGCCATGGCACAGCTTGGGGATATTTATGGCGTTCTCGAGCAGTCGCTGGGGTCAAAGACCTGGATGTTGGGCGACGATTTCACCCTGGCCGACTGCTCCGCAGCGCCCGCCCTCTTATACGCAGACACGCTTGTGCCGTTCGGCGAAGCGCACGCCGGGCTCACCGCCTATCTCGACCGTCTGAAGGAGCGACCGTCATTCGCCCGCGTGCTGGCGGAAGCAAAACCCTATTTCAACCTGTTTCCGATGGAGCGGAAACCACGGATTGGTCCGTCCTCGCGTCTCCAAACCGGTTAAAACTGGAGGAACCGACACATGCTGAAGAAAATCGTGATTGGTTTGGCGGCGGTCATTGCCGTCTTCGTGATTGTCGTCGCGTTGCAGCCGTCGGAATTCCGGATTGAGCGTTCCGCGACCATCTCCGCGCCGCCGGCCAAGGTGTTCGAGCAGGTCAATGATTTCCACAAATGGGACGACTGGTCGCCCTGGGCGAAGCTCGATCCGAACGCCAAGGCGGCCTTCAAGGGTCCGGCGTCCGGCGAAGGCGCGATCTTTGAATGGGCCGGCAACAGCGAGGTCGGCGAAGGGCGCATGACGCTGATCGAAAGCCGGCCGCATCAGCATATCAGGATCAGGCTCGATTTCGTCAAACCCATGGCGGACACCAGCACCGCGGAGTTCACGTTCAAGCCCGAGGGCGACCGGACGACCGTTACCTGGGCGATGTTCGGCCGCGTCAATTTCATTGCCAAGGCGATCTGCATGTTCATGAATCGCGACGAGATGGTCGGCGGCTATTTTGAGAAGGGCCTGGCGAACCTGAAAGCCGTGATGGAAGCGGCGCGAAATTAGCCTGAAGTCCAGGCCGCCCGTCCGGCGGACAAAAATCGGCCCAAGATATGCCGCTATTTGTGTGGCCGGGCACGCAACGGAGCATTCATATGGCTTATGTCGATGGCTTTGTAGTACCGGTCCCGAAGGACAAAATCGACGCCTATCGCCGCCTAGCCCGCAAGGCCGGCAAGATCTGGCGCGAGCATGGCGCACTCGAATTCCGCGAATGCGTCAGCGATGACGTAAAGAAGGGCAAGCTGACTTCGTTTCCGCAGAGCGTCAAGCTGAAGCGCGCCGAGACGGTGGTCTTTTCCTGGATCGTCTTTAAGTCCCGCGCCCACCGCGACCGCGTCAACGCCAAGGTGATGAAGGACCCGCGGTTGACGAGCATGGACATGAAGGACATGCCGTTCGATGCCAAACGCATGATCTATGGCGGTTTCAAGGTTCTTGTCGATGCCTAGGCCCGGCGATCGACCGTTCACGCCGGCTCGCGGGCAACGGCTATCACAGTCTCGAAAAGCGGAGGCCGAAATGGCAAACAAAGTTCTTATTCTCGTTGGAACGAAAAAAGGCGCCTTTATCTTCGAGGGCAACAAAAAACGACAGTCATGGAAGCTCAGAGGACCCTATTGCGAGGCCTGGCCCATCAACCATGTCATTGCCGACGCCGCGACCGGCACCATCTATGCCGGCGGCGGCAATGAATGGTTCGGTCCCGCGGTCTGGAAGTCCTCCGATCTTGGCAAGACCTGGTCGCATTCGAGCGACGGCCTTGCCTATTCGGAAGGGGAGGAGCCGATCAAATCGGTCTGGAGCGTCGCGTCCGCCAATGGGCGCCTTTACGCAGGCGTTGAGCCGGCCGGCCTGTTCGTGAGCGAAGATAAGGGCCTGACATGGACCCATATTGACGGGCTGCGAAAA
>CAYWBS010000056.1:9057-10737 GCA_964456215.1 uncultured Hyphomicrobiaceae bacterium | reverse complement strand
AAGTACGGATCGGTCAAATACACGGTGAGCGAGCTAAGAGACTGCGCCGGCGCCTGCCATGTCTACACGGATAGTTCGTTGACAACCATTAAGAATCGGCGCTCCGGCCCCGAACACCGACCGACCGGGGGATTTTGATGCGGTTGGGGAAAAAATTACCTGTCACTTTTGGGTCATCAATCGCTCTTGTTGCGGCCCTCATTCTTTCGCCTCCTGCCGGGGCGGAGCCGGTTTCTGATAGCGCATTATCAGGGGCGGACGTCCTAGAGGAAAGGGGATGCGCGCTTGTAAGGATCGGATTTAACTTCCGCGTGCGATACCAGAGCCACTTTCCCTCAGAAAATGGTAAGGAGCTAAGAATTGTCGTTCGACCTATCGACAGGGGTGCCGCGGCGGCCCAAATTCGGACAATACGTGAGGCCGTCAGGGCCCCTGACAGCGAGCGTGCCGCGATTCGCGCGATAGATTTCGAGACCGATCGCGCCGAGGGCCCTACACTCTTTATCTATTTCGAGCATCCCGTGCACTTCAAGGTTGGCCAGGGAGCCGATTTTTCGAGCATTATTGTCGCCGTCGCGGGTAAAACGCCGTCTGAATCCTGCCTGCCGGATTATCCGGTGGGAGCCGATGCCGGTCCGTGGTCCACAACCATCACCCAATTTGAGCGGCCTGCATTCCAGGATCGTCGAATCGCGCGAAAGCGACCCGACCGGCCGGTAACCGAAGAAGAAAAAAAGAAAATCGCGAAGACCATGGCCGAAGCGCGCGCGGCCATAACAAAGAAGGAGCTTGGAAGAGCCGTTCAGTTGTTGACCAAGGTTTTGAGTTTTCCGGAAAACAGTCATAGCCGTGAAGCACAAGAGTTGTTGGCGGTGACCCGCGAGCGAAATGGACAGCTTGCGCATGCCCGCGCTGAGTATGAGGAATATCTCGCAAGATATCCAAAGGGCGAGGGCGCCGATCGTGTCCGTCAAAGGCTCGCCGGCATTTCGACAGCTCTTGGAACACCAAAGACCAAGCTCCGGCAGGCGAAACGAGGCGGCAGCCCGGGCCGCAGCGGGACCAGCAAGGACGGAACAACTTGGAGCGTATCGGGCAGCTTCTCCCAATTCTATTATCTCGATCAAAGCTACCGGACCATCAAGGATCCCTCTCTGCCGCCCGATCCCAATGAGGATCCGGATGCTCGCCAAACCTACCAGAACGAGCTGCTTTCGAGCTTCGATCTGATCGCCAAGTGGTCGAACAGTGTGCAGGCATCGAAATTTCGATTCTCCGGTACACAGGAGACAAACTTCTCCGACTATGACGATAATGATATCAGCGTTGCCTCGCTCTATTACGAATTGGCGCTAAAGAACCTGAAGCTTCTCACCCGGGTCGGCCGCCAGACGCGCAATACGGGCGGTGTGCTTGGGCGTTTCGATGGCGGACTGCTCAGCTGGCAGGGAACCGAAAAACTGCGCGTGAACGGCGTTGTCGGCTCGCCGGTATTTAGCCGCAGGGACGCTCCATTCGAGAACGACAAGTACTTTTATGGGGTCAGTCTCGATTATGGTCCCATTAAGAACAAGCTTGATACGACGGTATTTTTTATCGACCAGCAAGCTGAGGGGCTTCTCGACAGGCAAGCCGTCGGCGGGGAGTTAAGGTATTTCGACACGAACAAAACCGCTTTCA
>CAYWBS010000056.1:0-9047 GCA_964456215.1 uncultured Hyphomicrobiaceae bacterium | reverse complement strand
CGCCACGGTCGATTACGACATCCATTTCAATGAACTGAATACGGCGGTCTTCTCCGGCAGCTGGACATTTCCCGATAAGTCGACATTCACGCTCGGCGCCGACTACAGAAAGTCTCCGTCGCTTTTCACGACCAATGCGTTGCAGGGACAACCCCTTGACAATCTAAAAGCGCTGCTTGGCGTTTACAGCGAGGATGAAATCCGCCAATTCGCTGTGGATCGGACAGCAACCTCGAAATCCGCAACGATTGGCTATTCGCGCCCCTTGAACAAGATGCTTCAGGTCAATGTTGACGCAACATGGTCGAATATTTCCGCGACGGAAGCCTCGGCAGGCGTTGAAGCAAATCCCGCCACAGGCGACGAATTCTTCTATTCCGCCCAGCTGATCGGAACCAATGTGGTTACGGACGGAGATATTTTTGTAGCGGGAGTCCGATATGCAGACCGGCAGAACGCGGATTTCTACGTCCTCGACCTCAATACGCGCTACCCAGTCACCCGAGATTTCAGAGTTAATCCACGCATCAGGTTCAGTTACCGGGACAGCAAGTTAGACGATTCCACGGAATTCGCCGTCCAGCCGTCTGTAAAGCTCAACTATCGCTGGACGCAAGATTTGAATCTTGAGCTGGAAGTGGGCGGAAAATGGTCAAAGGCAGAGCAGGACGGAATCACGGACGAGGAGTTGGAATATTTCGTTATTGTCGGATATCGCTATGATTTCTACGTCGACGAGCAGCGAAAAATTAAAGGCCCGTTCTCGTTTTGGAAGTAGCGCGAAAGCTCATGGGCGCCTCCGTCTGCTTCCGTCGAACCTTCCAACCACCCCTGTGCCACTGTCGCGTAAATCTCTGGCATTGTGGCGAGCCTCAGGCGACGCTCGAGAGCATTTCTTCCGGAATAGTCAGAATGCCCGTTGAATTCGTTACATTAGTTCCTGTCTGCGTATCTGATGATTAATTGCTCAAACTGGGCATAGAGAACCCCAAAATCATCAAGTTACGACAGTGGGAATTTCACGGGAATAAGCACAGGTTTTTTGGAATACAATTGTTACCTGAGGCGTTTCCTTAGGCCAATCCCCTGTTATCCGAGAGGAACAATTTCTCGGCTAAGTCTTTGAAATCATTGGTGCCCAGGGGGAGGAATTGATTCACCGACACGCGGATTTTCAGTCCGTCTCCGGGATTATTAACGTAGTAATATCGACCTCTTAGCGGAACGCCCGTAGTTCCAAACGCACCACAATGCGGCATAGTGCATAACCCATCACCGCAAAATTCACGCAAGCAGACTATGGCGATATTTTAGGTCAGCACGTCGGAACAACGTTAAGCCATCAGATTCGCAGACAGAGACTGGTGTAACAAAATCAATGGTTATTCTGACTTTCGGCGTAATTTGCTCGGTCTGGTGGTCAATCGGTTGATATCCGAGTCAGAATGGGCGGCGTGCTGCGAAGGCTCGCTGTTCGGTCCGGACGTCGGCTTGCCGGGCTTGGTCAGTCCGGGACTTCTCGGCAAAAAGGTTTCGAGGATACGCAGTTGATCCAAGCGGACCTGTTCACCGTTGCGACACTGATTGGGATGACGACCAGGTTACCTCTGTCAAAACCAGGTGTGAGTTGAACTCGCCGGCGGCGAACTAGCGCCTAAACCATCTAGACGGGCGTCTCACAATTAGCCAAACAATTGATAGGGAGCCGACCGGCCAATCCGATGACGAAATAGACTCCGAGCAAATTAGCATTTCCATCAATTTCGGTGTCATCAAGCAAGGACTCAGTTGCGGATCAGTCGTTCGATGCACACATCGACCAATTCGCAACAGCTAATTAAATATTTGGATTATTCATGGATGTCTTCGTTGCCAAAGAGACAGGGCCAGCCGATGATTTCGGCTGGCCCTTCTTGTTGTTTTCTGACGTACCTATGTCAGGTCGTATCTGCCTTGAACTATTGCGGCCTACTTTGTTCGCTGTGGTGTAACGCTTGAGACCGTGACGCCGACTTTCTCGACTTTGACGGCTTTCACCGTTCCATCCGGCAGATAGGATGTATGCTGGATGCGCTGACCGTCGTTCAAGGCAACCTCAAAGCCAAGAAGTGTGCCTTGAACGTCGTAGTGGCTCGTCTTCTTCACAAGCTCATTAGATTGCTTTGACTGCTCTATGACGTCGTAGCCGTGGATCTTGCAGTCGGATGCGAAGAGCGTGGCCATTGCGACGGTTCTCGTTTCGGTGGTCAGATCAATTTGAACCTCAATGTCATTCCAGCCACCGCGATTGGTCCACACAATCATCCGAAGGCCATCTTCAAAAATTCCTTCGGGGGGACGGCCGCAGACCGGCGTCGCATGCCGCTTGATGATCTTGTCGCGAATATGTGTATGCCGCTCTTTGTGTGGGTTCGGTGCTGTGTATGTCTTCCGGATGGACTTTCTCGGCACATAACCAGTGTCTTCGTACGTATCGGCATAGCCAGCGCCGTCATTACCGCCAAGATACTGGCTTCCAACGATTACGCCATCCATGAAGTCCTGGAACATTTCGCGCGCCCGCGAAGATCCGCTATCTCGGGAATGCCCGCTGTCATCGCCAGTCGCGGGATCACGCTCGGGTTCGGACCGCGAGCCGTTAGGATTCTCTCCGTTAGACGTGTTGCCTCTGCCATCACGAATCCATTTGGGCAGGTCCGTAAATGCTGGACCAAAGCGGCCGGGAACAATGCCGGTGACATTTATCGGAGCTTTGTTTTCGTTACCGCGACCAGCAAATTCGTACAGCTTCCGACGATTCCCAATATTATTCTTATAAGAGCTGTAGTAATCGATGGCATTTGGTTTCACTGGCAACACTGGCGTCAGCGGTTTCCCATAGACGTTATTCAGCGCGTCCATAATCTTTGAGTTGGGTACCGTCCGCGATGCGTTCCGGGTTGTTCCGGTCCGAGCGTTCTCGTTGTCCTGCATGACCTTTATCTTGTCAGAAACGCCCTTCCAAAAACCTGGTTTGGGGGTCCGACTGGGGGCGCCAGATGTTCTGGCCCTTGCACCCGGGTTGTTACGGGTGAACCGGAGTCTTTTCTCAATTTGGAGGTTGTTCCGCATTGCTTCCAACGTCTTGGCGCTTTTCTGCGACTTGACAGATCTATTGCGGTTCTTGGCCCAATCCATTTTGGGCACCCTGCGCCGCACGTTGCGGAACTTTCTGCCATTGCGTTTATGAGCTCTGTTCGCCCTTGACGGATTCTTGGCCCAATCCATTTTGGGTACTCTGCGCCGCACACTGCGCGACTTTCTTTCATTGCGTCTGTGAGCCGTGTGCGCCTTTGACGGATTTTTCACCCAATCGTTTCTGCGGGGGCGGTCGACGCGCCGATTACCATGCCTTTTGCTCTGCAGAGCCTTGAGCATAGCCGGATTGAATTGCCAGGCCCTCTGCCCGGCTTCGGCCGTATGTGACTGCCCGATGTGAGCTGCGGCAAAAATCATGCTTGTGCCCGCGAGTATTTTCAAAGTTAATTTTGACATTGTGAATTTCCCTGCCTGCTTGAAGGTGCCGGACTGACCCTTCTTCCGCCTGGACAGACGCGGTGTCAGCTGTTTTGGTTCAATAAGGAGGCGGAAAAGAAAAGAGCCCGCTTCGGCGGGCTCTTTGTTCGTGAATGGGCACCAGAGTTACTTGGTCGGGTCTGGATAGATCAGCTCACCCAGTTTCCGCGCCGTGCGTTCCCGCGCCTCTTCCTCGCTGATATAATGGCTCGGTGAGCCCAACGGATTGGGATTGGTCACCTGGTCCCGCTTCTTCTTTTTCGCGGCTTCGGTATCGGCCTTGGTGACCTCTTTAATGGGCCTGCGGGGACTGCCCTCCGGGTTGGGATTGACCAGCCGATGGAGATTGATCCTATATCTCCACGGCACCGTACTCAAATGGGCGCCCCACAGCTGCTCTAGGGCTTTCTTCATAGCTGCCATTTCAGCTTCCGGGTTACGGCATGCTTGCCCATCCGTCCAATCCGCCGCGCAGTCACGGGGCTGGGACTCATCGTCCTTGGCTGTATCGGTATCGTCGTCGTCGGAGCCTGAATTGGTATTATTCTCCGTCTCGGTGTTGGCGGTTTTGTCGCCGTCTTGTTCATCCTCATCGTTGCTGCTCGAGTCGCTACTGTCGCTGTTGGAATCACCGTCGGAACCGCCACCGGAGTCACTGCTGGCGCTGTCGTCGCTCGACGAAGAACCGCCATCGCCTGAGGACGAGCCGCCGTCGCTTGACGACGAGCTTGCGTCGCCAGACGGTGTGCCGCCGTCGCTTGCATGTAAATCGCTGGGTTGCGCACCACCGTTTTCTTCGGCGCCACTAGCGTCGGA
Organism: uncultured Hyphomicrobiaceae bacterium; assembly: GCA_964456215.1. Taxonomy (GTDB): domain Bacteria; phylum Pseudomonadota; class Alphaproteobacteria; order Rhizobiales; family BFAS01; genus MnTg02. The sequence goes on along the minus strand of CAYWBS010000056.1, from coordinate 4,676 downwards.
GGTGTGGTCGTTGTCACAGCCGGAGCCTCGGCAACTCGTTACTTCTCCGTCAGCATCGTAGTTTTTGACCGTCGGCGAACGATTGTCATCGTACAAAGTGACGGTCACTCTAGTGCCCGATTCGTTATCTCTGACCGCGACGGTTGTTTGTCCTGGAAGGTTAGTACGCCCTTCAACCGGGACAAACTGGGTGACAGTTGTGGTTGTGCCATTTTTTGTGGATGAATGGGTAAAGAGCAATCCATAGGGGGCGCCCCACTTTCCCTCTCCAATCGCAGTCAGGACGCGGCCCATGCCGCTGCGTTCGTTGACGTCAGTATCTGATGTCTGACGTAGGAAGACATTGTTGCCTGTCCGATCATCCCTGACTCCCTGAAACATATCGTTTGGCCCGGCGCCCGGTACGACCCTCGTCGCTTTGAAATAATCATAGTGCGGAGTATGAAAATGTCTCTGTTCGAAATCGGAGACGAATTTATTCCATTTCCTCGCTGCTTCTTGGGGCGATATACTGCCGCCGCCTTGACTGGCCCATGCCAAATGCCTGGACGGCACCCCAAAGGGATTGGTCAGAGTCTGGCTGCCGGTACCGCGACCGCCCGAGCCGAAAAGTCCAAATGGATTATTCCAGCCACCTGAAGAGGTCAGCCCAAAGGCGGCTGGAGACTTGGAGTTTCCGAGGCCCGTAGGCGATTTCGTCGCGCTGTCAAATCCACTCGGGTTGAAGGCGCGCGTGCCGCTGTGGCCGCCGACATTGAGAAATTCCTGCAGGCGTGAGCCCGGCCCACTTAGCGTCGTGATGATGCCGGACGTCCCTGCGCTTGTTCCGCCGAAAATATTGCCCAGGGTGTTGCGGCCGGCAATGATATCGCTACCCTTGGACAAGATCGGGTTGGCCTTCGTTGCCGTCTCAGCCTTCGACGTTTCGCCACTGAAGAGTTCAGGGCGGGACAGTACGTTCGGTAAATTGTACTTGCCAGATCCGCTCGCGGTGCCACCGAATTTGGACGGCGACACGGCGCCCTTGCCCTTGAAGCAGTCGAACTCGAAGCAGTCACTCTTCTGCTTGTAGAGTTTCAGCAAGTCCTTGTTCAGGCGGTATGCCGGGACACCGCGATACATTGGCCCGATGGCGCCACGCTTTCCGGACGCATTTGAAGATCCGAAGGTGGCCAGCACTTTTCCGAGATCTGTCTTGCGACTAAAGGCAAGGTTGGAGGCACCGCTACTTTTCGACCCGCTACCCTCGGGCACGTTCCGCTGCCAGGGCGCACCAAGATTCTTGAGGTTGGATGGTGAGAGCGTCGCCCGCTTGTTGGCACGGCTGCCAACAAACTGCAATGGCCCGTTCGAAGTTCGATAAGTGCCGCCATAGGTGAACGACTTCCGGCTCTTGTCGCGCAAGACCTTAGCGAGATCGCTGTTGCGGTTGATCGCAAACGGAGACTTCAATGCCGGCTTTGGGGATAGTGAGCCGAGGGCTTTCTTCGAGTCCGGCAGCCGGCCAATGGCGAACTTTCGCGCATTGCGACGGAACCGATATTTCTGACGTGGACTAATCGCTCGCAGTCGGTTCGTCCTTGCGAAGGACCGCTTTGGTTTGAACCGGCGAATATTCCTCAACCGTCTTGACGGCCGCTGGGCCCTAAAGGCGCGGATGGCCGGTGATTTGCGAAATCTCATGCTCTTGGAGAAATTCATGGGAGCCCTGATTTTCCTGCTTCCCGCCTCCGCGGGAGTCGTTTCGATTGCACTGGCGACGATCAGGAGCGCGCCGGCGCAGACCACAGTCTTAAGGATTGTTTTCAACATCTGTCGTCCCCTCAAATGATGGACGGACGGCATGACGCGGCCCGTCACGACCACGGACGCAGCGTCAGCTGTTTTGGTTCAATATGTGCGGGAAAGAAAGGAGCCCGCCGAAGCGGGCTCAGAATGGGAGAAATTGGGATAAGTCAGCACATGCTGATTGCGGCATGCAGACAATAGGACGCCGCAAACGCTTATTCGGTTCAAGACAATTATGTTGAAGCCCCTTTCGCGGCCTCCGATGAGGCGCCGCTCAATAAACATTCGCAGCAACAAAAATTGCGATTCAGGGAACAGGGCACGTTAATATGCCGAGGCTCGTATTTTACTCCGTTTAGGATGATTGTACCGGCGATTGAACCGTTCGGCATTCCACAGCGTCAAAGACGATGCGCACGACATGAACCTTAGGGCAGGCAAGATGAATGGGCGTGACGAAGACAATCGGCAACTGATCGAACGCATCGCTCGGAAAGATCAGTCCGCCGTGGATGTGCTGTTCGCCCGGTACCAGCTTCGCATTTGCCGGTTCCTCAAGCGCATGGTGCGGAACGAAGCGATCGCAGCCGAACTAACCAATGAGGTGTTTGTGAAGATATGGCGGCACGCGGGAACCTTCTCCGGCCATTCGTCCGTGTCTACCTGGATTTTCAAGATCGCTCACAATGAAGCGATTGGTTACTTAAGGAAACGGTCCGATGAACCTCTGGATGAGAAGGCGGCTTTGCGGCTCGCCGATCCCGACGATTCACCGGAAGTCGCACTGCAAAAGGCCGACAAGGCGGCAGCGATCCGCGAATGCCTGTCGGATCTGTCCGAGGACCATCGCGAGGTGATCGAGATGGTTTATTACCACGAGATGTCAGTCAAAGAGGTAAGTGAAGTCATCGGAATACCCGCAAATACCGTGAAGACACGAATGTTTCACGCGCGCAAAAACCTTTCGGAAATGCTGCGGGAAGCCGGAATTGATCGAGGATGGCCATGATTGAAGAAAAAGACAACGCCGAAGACATGAACTTGCCGGAAGAGGGCGAGCTACTGCTCCCTTGGAAAGTGATCGATAGACTTGATCCTTCGGAGCGCGAAAGCGTGGATGCTTATCTAAGGGCAAACCAGGAAGCAAAATTGCACCTGAGGCTCATAGAGGAAGAACGAACGGCCGCGGTCGAAGAAAACGAGATTCTGAGCGGGGCGCCGGCGGGCGCGCTGGCGAGAATTCACCAACGGATCGAGGAGGAAGACGGACCCGCGATACAGGCCGCGAAGAAGCCGGCTTTGATGACCGGTTTAAAGGATTTTCTCTCTTCCTTTGAAGGGCGCTCATTGCACTACGCCGCCGCCGCGGCTGCAATAATTATATTGGTGCAGGCGGTTGCGATCGGCACACTTATGACGTCTCACGGCCGCGTAGGCCCGTTTGAGACCGCATCATACCCTGAGGCGAACCATGCCGCCCAAGGAACGCACTTAATCATTGCTTTCGAGGACCAGGTTACGGCCGGTGAAATCATCAAACTTTTCCAGGAAGTAGGCGGCCAGATTGTCGGCGGGCCAACTCCTGACGGCATGTACACTGTCAAAATCTCGGAGAAGACCATTCCCAAAAGGCAATTGGATGCACTGATCAAGAATCTCGAGGCGCGTACCGGAGTTATCGAATTCGTCGGGGAAGCTGGGTAAGTCAACTCCCGCAAACAAGTTTTCAGGAGTTGCCGCCAGTCTTTTTGGAACTTCCGTTTGATAAACCGCGTTCCAGCTTGTATAAAGGGAAATGCTGAAACGCATGCACGAGGGTCATACTATGATGGGCATGTGGAAGCGCTTTTTCCCAAATAGAATAAGTGGCGTGTCGCGCCTTGTCACCTTCTTCGTCTTGATCTTGGCCGTGACGGTAGCTGGACCCGCCAGAGCCGAACCGCCTAAATCTTCAGGTAGTGTTGGTGTTCTTCCGAATTACGGGGGCTCTTCTTCAAAGGCGCCCTCGGCCGGTTCATCGGGCGGGTCCGGGCGGTCGATCCGGAGACGCAGGTCTGGGCCGTCGTTCGGGATCGGTGGTGTCGGCTTCGGGGTAGGCCTTGGAACAATGGTATTGCGGGGTCTCGATTGCCGAAGCCGCGATTGCCGGGCTAGACGGCGGGAAGAGCCACAAAAACGGGATGTCCGGCGGAAGAAAAAAACTTCGAAAAGAAGGGCACGAGCAAACGGGAATACCCCCGTCCAACTTCCCTTGAACTTGCCCGATCAAGTGCTGGTTGCTTTTCCAGCCGACGTTTCCGACCAGGTCATAGCCGAAGTCGCAGAACAGTATGGATTTACGTATTTGGACGACTTCGTGGTAGGTCCGATCAGTTTACGAGTTGCAAAATATCTCGTCTCCGGCTCGCGATCTTTATCTGAAGTGCTTATAACTTTGCAGGCGGACTCGCGTATCACGTCCGCGCAGCTCAATTTCGTATACGCGACGTCGGGGTCTCGCACGAACCGCTATCCGGCAAAACTCCTGAATTTGAACAAGGCGCATGCGTTGTCCGAGGGCAAGGGAGTGCGGATCGCGGTGATCGACACGGCAGTCGATCTCACCCATCCGGCTTTGAAGGATTCGATTGCCGCCAACTACGACGTGCTGGGCAGCGGAAAGAGCTCGCCGGACTCCCATGGTACATCTGTCGCCGGAATTATGGCGGCTCAAGGAAAGTTCTCAGGTGTTGCGCCAGGTGCAAAAGTTCTCGCCATACGAGCTTTCGAAAAATCCGAGAGAGGGGACTTTCGCACCAGCGATTCGTTCGCTTTGCTAAAATCCGTGAAATGGGCGGCGGCGAACGGTGCCGACGTGCTCAATCTGAGTTTTGCCGAACCGCACGATC
>CAYWBS010000055.1:0-10745 GCA_964456215.1 uncultured Hyphomicrobiaceae bacterium | reverse complement strand
CGGGGGTGGCGGGGTCGGCGCCGGCCTCGAGCAGACAGCGGCGCATGCCTCCGGCGGTTCTCACCCCCATATAAACTGCAAAAGCCTGCTTCCCGCGGGCGAGCGCCTGCCAATCATGGCCGGGAATGCCATCAGCGCCCGCGCCGGTTATGATCGAGAAAGTCCGGTTGCGTTCGCGCACCGTGAGCGGCAGGCCGACCGAAGCGGCGCAGGCATGGGCCGCGGTGACGCCGGGAATAATTTCAACCGGCACATCAAGCGCCTGCAGCGCCGCCATTTCCTCGCCCGCACGCCCGAAGACCAGGGGATCGCCGCCCTTGAGCCGCGCCACCCGCTTGCCCCTGAGCGCCTCTCTTATCAGAATGCGGTTGATCTCCAGCTGGCTCGCCGACGCCTCTCCGGGCGTCTTGCCGACGAATATTCTCTCCGCGTCCCGGCGCGCATATTCCAGAATTTTCGGATTGACCAGGCGGTCGATCACCAGGACGTCGGCCTCCTGCATTCTTTGCTGCGCCTTGAGTGTCAGGAGATCGGGATCACCCGGTCCGCAGCCGATCAACGCGACACTGCCGATCCCGCCTTCCTGGTCGCGGCTTTGCGCCAGGACATGCGCAAAGATCCGCTCCGCCTCGCTTTCGTTTCCGGCAAGGATAGCGCTGCAGAATTGCCCCTTGAAGAGATGCTCCCATAGCGCGCGTCTCGACCGGCCGCCGCCGATGCGGCGGGCGACTTCATTCCGGAGCCGCGCGGCGGCCCGCGCCAAGGCCCCGTAATTGGCCGGCAGCCAGGCTTCGATCCTTGATTTGATTTCCCGCGCCAGAACCGGTGCCGCGCCTTCGGTCCCGATCGCCACGGTCACCGGGTAGCGGTCGACAATCGCCGGGGTGATGAACGTGCAGAGCTCCGGCTTGTCGACGACATTGACGGGAATATTCCGGGCCTTGGCGGCCCCGGATACCTGACGGTCGACGGCGTCGTCGCCGGCAGCGGAATAGACGATCCGCACGCCTTCCAGATCGGCGTCGCGAAAGCCGCGCCTTAGGATCGAAATTCGGCCGTCGCTTTCGCGCTGCAAGAGCTCCGCCGAGGGCGCCGCCGCGACGACCCGGATGGACGCCTCGCTCTTTTCCAGCAGGCGAATTTTTTGCGCCGCCTGCTCGCCGCCGCCGACAACGAGCACGCGGGCGCCATTCAGATCGACATACACTGGAAAATATCTCATTTGCCGAAAATCTTTTGCTTCAACCGAAGTCCCGAGGCGCCCGCCGCCACGCCCACGCCGAACGTACCAGCCAATTCCATGGATGCCTGATCAGCACCGCGGTTCGCGGCCAGACAAAACTTTTCCTAAAATAGAAAAATATTCTTATTTCTGCAAGGGCCGGCGATAATTGAAAGAGTATTTTCTAATATGTGCTAAAATATAGATGTTTATTCTATAATCGTCTCAGGCGAAACATTTTGCACACCGTTGGGCGGGGATATTTGGAAACCGGACATTGTCGGTATCGCCTTCAGGAGAATTTTCGCGGTCAAGCCTTGCGGCCATAATCGCCAACGAACCCGTCAACGATCTCGACGGTTCACGGTCAGGAGGGGATGGCTTTGTTCCCAAAACAAAAAAGGGGCGCCTTTGGGGCGCCCCGAATTCCCTCGTCGCTCTCTCGCGAAAGGAAAACCTAGTCGGCGGGTTGCGGAACAATCCGCAGATAGGGCTTCGGCGCCTTCCAGCCGCCGGGATATTTCTTTCGCGCTTCCTCGTCCGAGACGGCAGGCACGATGATCACGTCCTCGCCCTGTTTCCAATTCACCGGCGTCGCCACCTTGTGCTTTGCCGTCAATTGAAGAGAATCCAGGACCCGCAAGACTTCATCGAAATTCCGGCCGGTGCTCATCGGATAGGTGATAATGAGTTTGATGGATTTGTCCGGGGCGATCATGAACACATTGCGGACGGTCTGATTGTCAACGGCGGTGCGGCCCTCCGACGTTGATCCCGCCCCGGCGGGGAGCATTCCATAGAGTTTGGCGACCGCGAGGTCGCTGTCGCCGATCATCGGGTAGTTCGGGGCGAACCCCTGCGTTTCCTCGATGTCCTTTGACCATTGCTTGTGATTGTCGACCGGATCGACGCTGATGCCGATAATCTTGCAATTACGTTTATCGAACTCCGGCTTGAGCTTCGCCATGTAGCCGAGTTCGGTCGTACAGACCGGCGTAAAATCCTTCGGATGCGAAAACAAGACGGCCCAGGAATTGCCGAGCCAATCATGGAACTTGATCGGGCCTTCCGTCGTCTGGGCCTCGAAATCCGGTGCAATGTCTCCAATTTGCAGAGCCATTGTAACCTCCCACGGTTTGTCGTCAGATGAGATGATAATGTTCAAAACAGGCGGCACGCAATGCGCTGCCGTTTGTTAGCAACTAATCTAATATGATTATCAGGCATCGCAAGTGTCCGCGGCAAGAATGAACCGGACTCTCGGCCATTCCCGCCCAGGCGAAGCTATCTTCCTAATCCGTCGATAACCGCCGCCACGATTGGCAATAGCACGCATTCGCGTTGATGCGAATTCTTATTTGGAAACGGCCGGCCTCAATGTTCGCGGACCCAAAGCCGTATCGAGCAACGGCGGATGGCCTACTCGGCGGCGATGCGCTGCTCCGGCTTGCCTTCCTTGAGATGGCGCATGAGATCGCTCCGCCGCTCAGCCGCCGCCCGGGCATTGCGCCGTTTGACGTGGCCATAGCCGCGGATGGATAGCGGTAGAGACGCCAACTCGACGGCGACCATGTAGGTCTCCGGCTTCAGATGAAGTCTTATGGTCTCCAGTAAATCCTCATAATCGGCGATGAGCTGGCGTTCGAACGTCCTCTCGTCACTATATCCGAATGGATCAAAGGCCGTGCCGCGCAATCCCTTGCATTTGGCCAGGACCCTGAAAACGCTCATCATCCATGGCCCGAAACGCATCTTCCTCGGAACGCCGGTTACCTTGTCCCTGCGGGCGAGGAGCGGCGGCGCCATATGGAATTCCAGCCTGTACCCTTCCTTGAATTCCCGGCCGAGCTGCTCCTGGAATGCGCCGTTCGTATAGAGCCGCGCGACCTCATATTCATCCTTATAGCCGAGGAGCTTGAAATAGGCGCGCGCGACGGCTTCCGAGAGCGCCTCGCTGTCCGGCCGGAGGCCGGCCTCGAGGGCGCGAATTTCGTCAACGCGATCGCGGTAACGCTCCGCATAGCCGGCGTCCTGATAGTCCGTCAGAAAGGCCACGCGGCGCGCCACCAGATCGTCGAGCGACTGCGCTGGTCCCCGGCCTGACGGCTGACGACCGGCAGGCTTCACCAGCTCATCGAATGCCGCCTTGTCATGGGCCGCCAGGCGGCCGGCGCGAAAGGCCTGAATGTTCTTTTCGACCGCGACGCCATTCAAACGAATTGCCTCGCTAAGAGATGCCGACGTGACCGGCAGGCCGCCGATCTGGTAGGCATAGCCGAGCAGAAACAGGTTCGCCGACACGCTGTCTCCAAAAAGCGCAAGAGCGTATCGATGAGCATCGACGAAATGGCAATTCGCCTCTCCGGCCCGCTCGCCGAGCGCATCCATCATTTCATGCATCGGCAGGACCTTGTCCGGCCGGCGCGTAAAGTCGGCGGTCATGATCTCGTGGCTGTTGACCACAAGTTTGGTTTTTTCCGCCCTGGTCACCTGCAGCACCTTGTCGGAAGCCGCGACAACCAGGTCGCCGCCGAGAACCAGATGTGCGCCGTCGGCCGATGCGCGAATGGCCTTGATATCCTCCGGCCGCGCGCCCATGCGGATGTGAACGCTGACGGCGCCGCCCTTCTGCGCGAGCCCCGCCATATCGATGACACCGACGCCCTTGCCTTCCAGATGGCCGGCCATGCCGATGATCGCACCGAGCGTGACGACGCCGGTGCCGCCGACCCCGGTGACGACCATCGAAAATGTCCCATCCAGTTGCGGCAGTTCCGGTTCCGGCAGAGCGGGAATGGAGGTGGCGCCAAGACCCGCCCGGTCCTGGCCGGCGCCTTTCTTCAGTTCGCCGCCGTGAACGGTCACGAAACTCGGGCAAAATCCCTTCAGGCAGGAATAATCCTTGTTGCAGGCGGATTGGTCGATGGCCCGTTTGCGGCCGAATTCCGTCTCCACCGGAACAATGGCCACGCAATTGGATTGCACGCCGCAATCCCCGCAGCCCTCACAGACGAGCTCATTGATCACCACCCGCTTGGGCGGGTCCGGATAAAGGCCGCGTTTGCGGCGGCGGCGCTTTTCGGCGGCGCAGGTTTGGTCGTAAATCAGAACCGAGGCGCCTGGGACATCCCTGAGGTCCAGTTGAACGGATTGGATGTCGTCGCGATGGTGGATGCTGACGCCGGTTGGAAAGCCGGCATTGGAAGGATATTTGCCCGGCTCGTCGGAAACGATGGCGATGCGCTTGACGCCTTCGGCCGCTACCTGCCGGGCGATCTGCGGCACCGTTATGCCGCCGTCGAGACGCTGCCCGCCGGTCATCGCCACCGCGTCATTGTAAAGGATCTTGTATGTGATATTGGTGCCCGCCGCGACAGCGGCCCGGATGGCAAGGCTGCCGGAATGGGTATAGGTGCCGTCGCCCAAATTCTGAAAAACGTGCGAACGCTTGGAGAACGGCGCTTCGCCGATCCAATTCGCGCCTTCGGCCCCCATATGTGTGAAGCCTTCGGTCTCGCGGTCCATCCATTGCGCCATGTAATGGCAGCCTATACCGGCGTAAGCGCGTGATCCGGCGGGACCGACCGTCGAGGAATTGTGCGGACACCCGGCGCAAAAATAAGGAATGCGCTCCGCCAGGCGGCGCGCCGCGTGACCGTCAGGCATGGAGGCCTGGAGATCGCGAACCCTGCTGGAGATCTGATCGTCCGTGGCGTAAGCCGCGATACGCGTGGCCAGGACGCGCGCGATCATCACCGGCTCGAGGGCCCCTTTCGCCGGGAACAGCCAGTTTCGAGCCTCGTCGCGCTTGCCGATGACCATTGGCGCATTGCGGCGCCCGTAAAGCTGCTCCTTGATTTGCGTTTCGACGAGCGAGCGCTTTTCCTCGACGACGATGATCAGATCCAGCCCATCGGCAAACCGGCTGATGCCTTCAGGCTCAAGCGGCCAGGTCATTCCCGCCTTGTAGAGCCGGATACCGAGATTTGCCGCCTTGACTTCGTCAATGCCAAGTAGATCGAACGCCTCGGCGACATCCATATAGCTCTTGCCGGTGGTCACGACGCCGATCTTCGCCGTCTTGCCGCCGCGAAAGATCATCCGGTCAATGCCGTTGGCGCGGGCGAAAGCGAGAACCGCCGGGCGCTTATGGTCGTGCAGCCGGGCTTCCTTGGCGAGCGCCTGATCGCCGAGGCGGATATTGATACCGCCTTCCGGCATTTCGAAATCGCCGGGTACGGCGAAATTATAGCGGTCGAGGCCGGCGTTGACGGATGCCGTCTGCTCGATATTGTCCTTGACGCATTTGAGGCCGGTCCAGACGCCCGCATAGCGCGACAGCGCCCAGCCGAACAAACCGAAATCAATGATTTCCTGCACACCCGCCGGATTGAGGACCGGGATCATGGCGTCGACGAACGCGAATTCCGATTGATGAGCGGATGTCGACGATTCGCATGTGTGATCGTCGCCCATCAGCGCGACAATGCCGCCATGGGGAGAAGTCCCGGCATGATTGGCATGGCGGAAAACGTCGCCGCTGCGATCGACACCGGGTCCCTTGCCGTACCAAAGACCAAACACCCCGTCATAACGGCCCTCGCCGCGCAGCTCCGCCTGCTGCGCGCCCCAGAGCGCCGTCGCCGCCAGGTCCTCGTTCAGACCCGGCTGAAAAACGAGATTGTGCCGGTCGAGACGTTGCCGGATGCGGAACAGTTCGAGGTCCAGCCCGCCGATGGGCGAGCCGCGATAGCCGCTGATCAGCCCCGCGGTGTTAAGCCCGTTCCGGCGGTCCAGCTGATGCTGCATCATGCACATGCGGATCACCGCCTGCGAGCCGCTGACATAGACGCTCTCGACGCCGAGATCGTATTTGTCGTCGATGTGGACCTTCCTGAGCGCCATTCGAAGAACCTCCATTTGCAGGGGCGAAATGGCTTTCCAACACTCCGGCAATCGCCGTCAGCACATTATATGGGCACGGTTGGAAATTATGTCTAAAATAAGGTCAACAAAACTGACATATATGAACTGCACTCGCAATTATTAACTCTTGATCGGACAGGCCGCCTGCTGCTGACAGCCTATCCCTCGATCGGCCATAACGCTATGATTCGATGGCGTTTACATTATTGCTTTCGCACAAAGGACGGTTGATGAAAGGTGAAACGGGCGCATTGCGTGTAAGGGACCTCGGAGAGATTGACGCGCCTCTGCTCATTTGCGGCGGCGCCTATGGCAATTTGGAAGCGTTGACCGCTCTCCTGGACGCAGCCGCAAAACTGCAAATCCCGCCCGGACGCATCATTCATACCGGCGATGTCGCCGCCTATTGCGCCGATCCCGCTGCATGCGCGGAGCTGTTGCGAAACGCCGGGGCGCCGGCCATTCTCGGCAATGTCGAGGAGAGCCTCATGAGCGACGCCGAAGATTGCGGGTGCGGCTTCGAGAAAGGAACGGTGTGCGATAATCTGTCTGACCAATGGTATTCCTATGCGCGCGAACGGATTGGCCCGGAGCTCAAAGCATGGATGAGAAGCCTGCCCGATCACATTGGCTTCATGTGCGCAGGACGCCGGGTCCGGGTCGTCCATGGCTGCGCGAGTTCGATCAATACCTTCCTTTTTGAATCTGTCGAGACGCAGGTCTACGAGGCCGAATTTCAACTGGCCAATGCCGACATCATCATTGCCGGTCATACCGGCCTGCCCTTTACGCGGCATTTTTCCGGCGGTCGGATTTGGCACAATTCCGGTGCGCTCGGATTGCCGGGCAATGACGGGACGCCGCGCGTCTGGTACAGCGTCGCCATGCCCGACGCTACGAGCGGGCTCAGCTTTACCCATATGGCTCTGAACTATGATTTCCGGACGGCATCGCGCAAGGTGCGGGATGCGCACCTTCCGTCCGCTTATGCGGATGCGCTTGAAACCGGACTTTGGCCGAATGCCGACTGGTTGCCGGAGGCCGAGCAGAGAAAAACCGGTGTGCCTATCGGCTTCGAATCGCACCGTGAAGACACCGGTGCGCGGCGAGTCACGGCCTAAAACGGCCCTGAGACTCGCAAATCGCTACTCCCGATGGCGCTCGACGAGATGAGTGACCAATCGACCAAAATTTCTGCGGCCGGGATATCCGGCAAAGCGGCCAAGCTCCTCGCCATTCTCGACAAGGACAAAGGTCGGTGTCACGGTCAAAGGCTCCTTGAGGCGATAGCCGCCGGGATGATCGCCGCCAATGGCGACGCGCTTTAACGGCACGACCTCGCCGATCGCGCTTTTCCGATAGCTGGGCGCCGCTTCGATATCGAATATGGCGCTATATTCGCAGTCTTCGCTGAAAAACATGACAAGCTCGGCCGCGTTCGCAGCGGGACCGGCAGCCAGGACCGAAAAACTGACGCTAAGTGCAAAAATGAGTGTCGATAGAATTTGCTTGCCCATCGCTGGCATCGTGTCCATTCGCTCATATTTATATTTCATTAAGGAATGGAGCCATTATTGCGGGTATGCGCCGGAGCGCAAGAAAGTCCGGAAATCGCGGTTAAACGGTGCGCAAATCAGCACCTGTTAACCATGTCGGATCCGTTTTGGCGAAGAGGATCGGCGCCCGCCGGTTTAGCGGTGCACGATTTTCGACGTGGCGATTGGCTCCCACGTGACGATTACCGGCGCGCCGATCTTGACGCGCTCAAAGAGGTCGAGGACGTCCTCGTTATACATGCGGATGCACCCATGTGAGACGGCCGTTCCGATTGTCCAGGGCGCGTCGGTGCCGTGGATGCGGTAAAGCGATTTTCCCAAATACAACGCGCGCGCGCCAAGCGGATTGCGCGGATGGCCGCCCGGAACAAAGCGCGGCAAATTCGGGTTTTCCCTGAGCATGCTTGCAGTCGGAGTCCAGGACGGGTTGATCTTTTTCATGCTGACATGGCTACTTCCCGACCAGCTCGCGTCGCCGGTAGGTATCGCAATCGGATAGCTGACGGCTTCGCCACGGCGGCGAATATGGTAGAGGCGCTTGTCGGCGAAACTGACAACGATCGTTCCCACGGCATATTTTTCGCTGATCGCCGCCTGGCCCCGGCTGCCAAATCCCGCGCTATTATCGAAAATCGATTGCCAGAAATTGCCGGCCGATGCGGCCACCGGCGCCAGCGCCAAGGCAATTGCGAATGCGGCGGCGGCACTGCCCGATTTCCGAATCGCAAGGTTCCCCGTCATCCAATCTCTCCAAATATTCGAATTTTTCCCGCCGTCCCGGTTTTTTTCCAACCCGATCACTATTGACATGATCTTTGCCGGCGCAGTGGCGACAGCGCCGCCCCGACCAGGCGCGAACCGATCGAGAACAAACGCGCTTCCGTAACGTTTACATGCGCCCGCTCATCTCGAAGCCCACGGGCCGTCACCAGCTCCGATCCGTCCCTTTTGTCAGCGATCCCTACCACTGCCCGCCGCGGCCGGCAAACGGCAATAGCACTTTGCCGCCTTCGCTGTCTTTCACGCATCTCAAACGCACTATGTGCAATGATGGCCGCCCCGGCGCGAACGATCAACCCATGCCCCATAACATCTGCGCGAGAACGGACCGCGGACGGTCAAATCAAGCCGCCATGTGGGAAATCTATCACAGACTTGAGGAGGGTACGGCCGGTGGCCGGTTCTTGGCGCAGCGACATTGCCGGCCAGGCGGCATTCTTCGCCGCGCGCGATATCCATCGCTCCTTTGCCGGTCCGCAGCGACAGCCGTTCACGACGATATGAACTTTTTTGTACAAAATCATCCTATTTGTATTCCGTTTGTCGCCGCAACTGATAAACTGATTATCGCCGCGCGCGTGAGTTAAGGGTTGCGCAGGCGACACGTATGAGTAGATAGTGTGTGCTCCTGGAGCGATCGGAGTAATAGACATAGTCAGACTTTTCGCCGGCTACACCGTCAGTGCATCGCGTTGGTCACGGGTCAAGGGGAGGAGTTTTGCTTCGGCGGTTTGGGTTGCGGTGAAAAAAAACAATCTGCTATGATATTACTTGGTGCTCTTCGGTTGAGGTGTATCGAGCTCTTCCAATTGAGCCATTCGCTCTACAATACTAAGTCTTCATTCTACTGGGAGGAAAATGAATGTCTGTAAAACCATCGGCTGAGAAAGCCGTATCACGCCGTAAGTTCTTGAAAGGCGGCGCGGTTGCGACCGGCGCGGCGGCGGCGACGATCGCCATGCCGCAAGTCTCGCGCGCCGAGACCGTCACCTTGAAAATGCAGTCGTCCTGGGGCGCCACGAGCCCATTCCAGGACATGGCAAAGCAATACGTCGAGCGGGTCACGGCGATGGCCGGCGGACGTCTTAAGATCGATCTGCTGCCGTCAGGCGCGGTTGTGAAGGCGTTCCAAGTGCAGGACGCCGTCCATAAGGGCGTCTTGGATGCAGCCCACACGGTCACGGCCTACTGGTATTCCAAAAACAAGGCCGCGTCATTGTTCGGCACCGGACCTGTGTTCGGCTGCAATGCGCCGCAGATCCTGGCCTGGATCCATTTTGGCGGCGGCAAGGAGCTTCTCGACGAGCTGCAGACCAAAATCCTGAAGCTCGACGTGAGGAGTTTCTTCGCCATGCCGATGCCCACCCAGCCTCTGGGCTGGTTCAAGTTCCACGTCACATCCATCGACCAGTTGAAGGGCCTCAAATACCGCACGGTCGGCCTGGCCACGGACATCATGCAGGGCATGGGCCTCAAGGTCACCCAGCTTCCCGGCGGCGAGATCATGCCGGCGCTGGAGAAAGGCGTCATTGAAGCGTTCGAATTCAACAACCCGACCGCTGACAGCCGCTTTGGTGCCCAGGACGTCTCGAAGCACTACCATATGGGCTCCTATCACCAGGCGGCCGAATTCTTCGAGCTCCAGTTCAACAGGACGAAGTTCGACGGCCTGCCGAAAGAGCTTCAGGCGATGCTTGAATACGGCGCCGAAGCAGCCAATACCGCCAACTATGGCTGGGCCATGGATGTTTATTCGAAGGATCTGCAGAAGCTCATCCACGAGGATCACGTCAACGTCTACCGGACGGCAACGTCGATCATGAAGGCCCAGCTCGACTCTTGGGACCAAGTGCTCGAAAAACTCAATGCCGCCGATCCGTTCTTCAAGAAAGTGGTCGACAGCCAGAAAGCCTGGTCGGAGCGTGTTGCATTCTACGACATCGTGAACGCAGCCGACTACAAACTGGCATACGAACACTACTTCCCGGGCAAGCTGCCGAAATTCACGTAGGCGCAGCGAAAGCCGAATACAGCATATCCAGTCGGATATGGGGCGGCGCGGCATTCGCGCCGCCCCGTATCTGTGCCTAATTACTTTCGACGACACTGGGTCCTTTAGATGGAACGGTTCATATTCTATGTTGATACCTTTACCGCTTGGGCAGGTAAGGGGTTTGCTTGGTGTATCCTGCTTCTGACAATCGGAACCGCCTATGAAGTGTTTGTACGCTACCTGTTGCGCGATCCGACCTCGTGGGCTT
>CAYWBS010000054.1:0-10760 GCA_964456215.1 uncultured Hyphomicrobiaceae bacterium | reverse complement strand
TTGGTGGCAAAGACCCTCGACGACCGGGCAGATGCCATTCGCAGGGAACTCGACGAAGCTCGCAAGCTCCGTGAAGAGGCCAGCGCACTCTTTGCCGAATATCAGCGCAAACATAAAGAAGTAGAACAAAGCGCTGACGAAATCGTCGCCCAGGCCCGGAAGGAAGCTGAAGCGTTCGCGGCCGAGACGCGCCAAGCCCTGAAGGACTCGCTTGAGAAACGCAGCAAGTTGGCGGAGGCAAAAATAGCCCTTGCCGAATCACAGGCGATGGGCGAGGTCCGTGCGGCGGCGGTGGATATGGCGATTGCCGCCGCGGAAAAAATTATCGGTGAAAAGCTTTCGCAAAAAGATGCCGAGCGTCTCGTCGATCAAAGCATCCAGAGCGTCAGGACGAAGTTCAACTAGAGTGTTTCCAGGAAAAGTGGGCACCGGTTTTCCGTCCGCAAACACGAAAAATCGAAAGGTTAGTGTTTGAGCGATTCAACGAAAAGCGAAAACACTCTAGGCAGCGCGGCCCTGCCGCCTCTAACCACACAAATTCCTTCACCAGCACGACTATCTTGTACTCTCGCTCATTCCGCCGCTTTCGCCGGGCTCCCCCTCGACCATCTGAGCACGGGATGTCTTGCCGCCCGGGTCTCATCGAGTCGGCGCCGCGGTGTATGCACGGGGGCGGCGTGAAATTTCTCCCGATTGCCGGCGAGCGCCTGCCGGCAAAGCTCTCTGAGGGTCGCGATAAAGAGATCCAGGCTTGCGCGCGACTCCGATTCCGTTGGTTCGACAAGCATCGCGCCATGGACGACGAGCGGAAAATATATGGTCATTGGATGGTAGCCCTCATCGATCAATGCCTTGGCTAAATCGAGGGTTGCGACGCCGGTATCCTTCAAGAAATGATCGTCGAACAGAACTTCATGCATGCAGACCTGATCTCCAAAAGGCTGGCTCATGAGATCGCGAAGCGATGCGCGGATGTAGTTGGCGTTGAGCACGGCATCCTCGGAGGCGCGCTTCAGCCCGTCGCTTCCGTGACTCAACATGTAGGTCATGGCGCGCACGAACATGCCCATCTGCCCATGAAACGCGGTCAATCTGCCAAATGCGTCTGCTGCCCCGTCTTCGGCGGCTGCCTCATCGGTTTCCACCAGGCGGAACCTGTCGCCGTCGCGGACAACGCGTGGCAGAGGGGCAAATGGCGCCAGTGCTTTCGAGAATAGAACAGGTCCGGAGCCCGGACCGCCACCGCCATGAGGCGTTGAGAACGTCTTGTGAAGATTGAGATGCATCGCATCGATGCCGAGATCGACCGGGCGCGCCTTGCCGACAATGGCGTTGAAATTCGCACCGTCACAATAAAAATACCCGCCTGCATCATGAACGGCGGCGGCGATCTCGACGATTTCGCTTTCGAACAGCCCGCAGGTGTTCGGGTTGGTCAACATGATGCCCGCGACGTCGGAATCAAGCATTTCGCGAACCGCGGCGGCGGTGACGCGGCCATCGTCGCGGGCTGGAACCGCCCGCACGCCATAGCCGAGGAGTGCCGCGGTCGCCGGATTGGTGCCGTGCGCCGATTCCGGAACCAGAAGGAAGGAACGCCGCTCGTCCCGGGCTTCGAGAGCGGCCTTTATGGCGAGCATGCCGCAGAGTTCGCCATGCGCGCCGGCTTTTGGCGATAAGGCGATCGTCTCCGCACCCGTCAGCTCTATCAACCATCGGCTTAGCATATCCATCAAGGCAAGCGCACCTTGGACGGTTTGCTGGGGCTGCAGCGGATGCACATCGCCAAAACCCGGTAGCCGCGCCATTTTCTCATTGAGCCGCGGATTGTGTTTCATCGTGCACGACCCGAGTGGATATAGGCCGGCGTCAATTGCATAGTTCTTCTGGCTCAGGCGCACATAATGACGCATCGCCTCGGGTTCGCTCAATCCAACCAGCCCGACGGGTGTCTTGCGCTTCAAACCGCCGAGACGGGACTGAAAAGACGGCACGTCGGGAAGATCCACCCCGCACTTATCCGCGTGACCCACCTCGAATAGGAGCGGTTCTTCGATCTCCAGCCCGGAATTGCCAGTGAACGTCGCGGCGCCATTCCGCATCTCTGTCTCCGTCATCCGAGCACCTCTCGAAGCGCCTTTGCATAGGCCAAACAATCGGCCTCGCTATTTGTCTCCGTAGCCGCCACGATAAGCAGGTTTCCGCCCTCGTCATACATGGGTTCAAGGCGCGAGACGGGAACGCCGCCAAGTATGGATTTGCCGACCAATTCATCGACGACTTGTGCGGCAGGCACCGGCAGGCTGAGCGTAAACACAATGAAGAAATTCGGCGTTACAAGATCTACTTCTTCGATCTCGGAAAGCATTTCCGCAAGCGAGACTGCGCGGAAATGGTTAAGCGTGGCGAGCCGTTTCAGACCGATTTCGCCTAGAAGCGAAAGATGGATTGTGAACGCCAGAGCGCAGAGTCCGGAATTCGTGCAAATATTGCTCGTCGCCTTCTCGCGCCTGATATGTTGCTCGCGCGCGGACATGGTCAGAACGTAGCCGCGCCGTCCATCGACATCGACTGTTTCACCGGAGAGCCGTCCCGGCATTTGCCGGACATATTTCTGCCGAGTCGCAAAAAAACCGACATATGGCCCGCCGAAATTCAAGCCGTTGCCGATGCCCTGGCCTTCGCAAACGACGATGTCGGCGCCCATTTCGCCGGGCGACCGGAGCGCCCCTAGAGATACGATTTCAGTAACGACGGCAATGAGCAATGCACCCTTTGCGTGGGCCGCCTCGGCAATGGCTGAGAGATCTTTAATTCCGCCGTAAAGGCTCGGATACTGGACGACGACACAGGACGTCTCTTCGTCTATCGCCCCCGCGAGATCTTCTTCTCCTTTCGGGTCCGGCGGCATTTCGACAATTCTATGGTCTGAGAATTTTGAGATCGTCCTGGCCACCGCCCAGTGTTGCGCGTGTAGGCCACCCGACAGCAAAGCTTTGTCGCGCTTCGCAATTCGATGCGCCATGAGTATGGCCTCGGCGCAGGCGGTCGAGCCGTCATACATAGACGCATTCGCAACCTCCATGCCGGTCAAAAGCGCGACCTGGGTTTGAAACTCAAACAGATATTGAAGCGTGCCCTGGCTAATTTCCGGCTGGTAGGGCGTGTAGGAGGTGAGAAACTCCGAGCGCTGGATCAAGTGATCGACGGTTGCGGGAATATGATGGCGATAGGCGCCGCAACCGACAAAGAAAGGAACCGATCCAGCCGCGACATTTCTTCCCGCAAGCGCCGTCAGCTGGCGCTCTATCTCAAGCTCGCTCTGATGTCGTGGCAAATCCACGAGGTCCGCTATGCGGCTCGCCTCAGGAATGTCGGCGAAGAGGTCTTCGATCGACCGGACGCCGATCTTTTCGAGCATAACTTCCCGGTCACGCTCCGTGTGCGGCAGATAACGCATCAGTCGAGTCCATCGACATACTTCTTGTAGGCCTTACCATCCATAAGCTTATCGAGTTCGCCGCTGTCAGCGATCTTGATCTTGAGAAACCAGGCGTCGCCTTCCGGGTCCTCGTTGACGAGACCGGGATTGCCTTCAAGCGCCGGGTTGGCCTCGATGACCTGGCCACCTACCGGTGCATAAATTTCGCTTGCCGCTTTCACCGATTCGACGACGGCCGCTTCGTCGCCCTGGCTTACCGCCTTCCCCTTTTCAGGCAGCTCGACATAGACGATATCGCCCAGCTGTTTTTGCGCATAATCGGAAATGCCGACCGTGCCGATGTCACCTTCCACGCGGATATATTCATGATCCTTGGTATAGCGGATTGTGCTCATGCCTGCTCCCATTCCATCGGTTATCCGTAGATTGCCAAGAAAACTCCATACGCCTATTTGCCGCGAAAAAAGCGGTGCGGTACGAAAGGAAGGCGCGTCACTTTCGCCTTAATTCTCTTGTCGCGGACAATAAGGCAGAGTTCGCGCCCCTCGCCTGCAAAGCCGCGCTCGACATACCCCATTGCGATCGGCCCGCCCGTCGTCGGCCCGAACCCGCCGCTCGTCACGCGCCCTATTTCGCGGTGCGCGCCGTCCTGAATAATCGTTCCCTCCCGCGCGGGCGCCCGGCCTTCCGGCATTATTCCAACTCTGAGCCGGACGGGGCCCTCTTCAAGCTCGCGGAGAATACGGTCCGCGCCGGCAAATCCGCCTGCTTGCCGGCGCTTCTTCGCGATTGTCCAAGTCAGATTGGCTTCGACAGGAGATGTCGTTTCGTCGATATCATGGCCGTAGAGGCAAAGGCCGGCTTCGAGGCGTAGTGTATCTCGGGCGCCCAGACCAACCGGCATGACATCGGGGTCCGCCAAAAGCGCTCGCGCCAGCGAATTCGCGTCTGCGTCCGCCACCGACAATTCAAAGCCATCTTCGCCCGTATAGCCTGAGCGGCTTACATGGCACTTTATGCCGTCAAATTCGGTGTCGGCGGCGGCCATGAAACCAAGCTCGGCGGCCTTCGGACATTTCGCACCCAGTATCTCGGCTGCCCTGGGCCCCTGCAGCGCAATGAGGGCGCGCCCTTCCAGGGGCGCCATCGAGACACTGTCCCGCAGCTCCGCGGAGAAATACGCGTAATCCTCTGACTTGCGGGCGGCGTTTACGACAACAAACAGACTGCCGTCTTCGTCCGGCGACAAGGGGCGGGTAATCATGAGATCGTCGATAATTCCGCCTTGCCGGTTGAGTAACAGCGTGTAGCGCATCCGGCCCGGCCCCAGAGCGGCGATCGCCCCGGGGACGATCGCCTCGAGCGCCGCCGCTACGGTCTTGTGATCCGGGCCCTTCAGAAACGCTTGTCCCATATGGGAGACGTCGAAAAGTCCGGCCTTGTTTCGGGTGTGGTGATGTTCCGCAATGATGCCGGCTGGGTATTGGACCGGCATTTCGTAGCCGGCAAACGGCACCATTCGCGCCCCAAGCTCCACATGAAGGGCGTGGAGCGCAGTCCGTTTTAGCGCCTGCTGACCGTTGCGCCGCGGCCCGGCCTGCCGATCACCCTCAAAAGATGCACTCATAATAAACGGTCCCGTAAGGTCATCGCCCGGCGCCTTGCAGACGCCTGGTTATGCCCCCTCTGTCACGGAACCTGAGAGATTTCAATGCAAGCTTGTATGAACCTGCAACTTATCCCCTTCGGTGAGCCGGCGGCACCGGCCGTCGGCTACTTTCCAGAGTGCCATCCCCTTGCGGTCCTTTTGCCTGAGAGTTTCCGGGGCGGTTGCTCCTTCGGCGCCGGACTAGTCCGATCTCTCCCGCAAGTTCATATTGGCCATCTTGAGTTCGTCTTAACAAATGGTGATGCGTCGACGCCCCCTTGCAACAATACGCATTCGCTATGGCGTGTCAATTCCGCAGTCGAAAGCATCTTCATCCGAAATGCCTCCGGATGGTGTCGATCGACGAATATCGACGGGGACAGTCCCGGCGTTAGCTCTCGGATCTGCGGTCAAACGCGACGTAAAGACGATAGTCGTCCGGCCGTGTGCCCGGCTTGATATCAAATGTCACACGGCGGACGAAAGAGAAATAACCGATCGGCTTGTCTTGGGAAATTGCCACCGAAACCTTGACCGGTTCCGAAGTGAAGGGCAAGCGGTCCTTGGAGGTCACATGAATCAATAATGGCAGGTTGACCACCCCGTCTTCGCCGCGCGGCCCCATCAGTACCCGGCCGGCAAATCCATACTTAACCGTAATGCGCCCCGGTGCGATTTCGCATTCTCTGGCCGTCTTGGTGATTTCGCCTCGATAGCGGATGCTTGACCCGTCGCCGGACTTGCCTTGCTCATAGACGGTTAGATTGCGGTCCTGCGACCAAATTGCGAATTTTGGACACCCAGCCGCCGTCGTTGGCATATCCGCCGCACTGCCGCCGGCATCGGACTTCGCCGCCGCAAGCAGCCTATCCTCGCTCACCGATGCCGACCATGGCGACGGTGGCTCTTTTCCGGAGGATCCGAACCAGCTCGAACCCAATCCTTTAGTCAATTGCGATATGGCGCAGCCCTGCAGAACGGTTGACAATAGAATAAGCGCCGTTATGCGCGCGGCACTCCGCGGAATGTAGATTTCCCGTCTCACAATACCCCCGGTGAACCAACCGCCGAACCTGCTCTTTGTCTCAGCTTCGTTTGGTTCGATTCCTAGTTCCGGACACTTATACATTCTTTCTGAATCGGTCCGTTTCATCCAAATTATCCGCCTAGCCGCCGAGCGGCAAGCCCCTATTTATCGAAAATTTGTTCTGAACATAACGTCGACTTGACCTTCATTCCGCCTTATTCTACGCGCCATCCCCAGACCTTCGGACCAGGAATGAATTCGCTATCATGTCAAAACCGCCCCTCAACATTCTTCTCTGTGAACCTCGCGGATTTTGCGCCGGTGTCGATCGCGCTATCCAAATCGTCGAACTTGCACTCAAGAAATTTGGTCCGCCCGTCTATGTCCGTCACGAAATCGTCCATAATCGCCATGTCGTTGAAGATTTGGAGGCGAAAGGTACGATCTTTGTCGACGAACTTGATGAAATTCCAGATACGCGTTCCCCCGTTATTTTCTCGGCCCACGGCGTGCCCAAGGCGATTCCCGAACAGGCGGCCGCCAGAAATCTGTTTTACTTGGATGCCACTTGTCCGCTTGTCTCCAAGGTCCATATCGAAGCGCAACGCAACTATGCCGCCGGTCTTGAAATTCTCCTTATCGGCCATGCGGGAC
Source organism: uncultured Hyphomicrobiaceae bacterium (assembly GCA_964456215.1). Classification (GTDB taxonomy): domain Bacteria; phylum Pseudomonadota; class Alphaproteobacteria; order Rhizobiales; family BFAS01; genus MnTg02. Next base: position 3,989 of record CAYWBS010000054.1, on the reverse strand, counting down.
ATCCGGAAGTTATCGGAACGATAGGTCAGCTTCCCGATGGCGCGGTTAAACTGATCGAAACGCCAAGCGACGCCCTGAGTTTTCAGCCTGTTTCCCCCAACAAACTCGCCTATGTCACCCAGACTACGCTTTCCGTAGATGACACACGTGAGATCGTCGATATTTTAAAGCGCCGATTTCCGGCAATAATAGGGCCGCACAAGAGTGATATTTGCTACGCCACAACAAATCGGCAGGCCGCCGTCAAGGAGATTGCGGCAAAATGTGACGGATTTCTTGTCGTCGGCGCGCCGAACAGCTCAAATTCGAACCGGCTCGTCGAGGTTGCCCAACGCGCGGGCTGCCAAAATGCCTCTCTTGTGCGTAACGCGGCAGGTATCCCGTGGCAAAAATTCGACAATGTGAGGACGCTCGGGCTGACAGCGGGCGCCTCGGCGCCGGAATCACTGGTCCAGGAAATCATACGGGCATTTTCCGAACGCTTTGAGACCTCCGTTGAAAGAATTGTCGCGGCGGAGGAAAATGTCGCCTTCAATCTGCCCCGGCAGCTCAGGAATGTTGCGGCCGAATAAAGTTTATGAGCAGCCGATAGAATGGCCGTCTATACCGAGATTTCCGATGAAGAGCTCATCGATTTTATCGATCATTATGAGCTTGGCAAGCTGCTCTCCTTCAAGGGAATCGCCGAAGGCGTCGAAAACACGAACTATGTGGTCCATACGGACAAGGGCACGTTCATTTTGACGCTTTATGAGAAGCGTGTGCGGCGCGAAGATCTGCCTTTCTTTCTTGGGTTGTTGGAATTTTTGGCCGATTCCGGCCTCACCTGTCCCACGCCTTTGCGCGATCGCGACGGACGGATCTTCAGCGAGCTCGCCGGTCGGCCGGCGGCGTTCGTGACCTTCCTTGAAGGCATCTGGGTTCGCCGTCCGCAAGTCGCTCATTGCGCCGCCGTCGGCCAGGTCCTGGCGAAGCTCCATATCCAGGGGACCAGATTCAAAAAGGCGCGTGCAAACGCTTTGTCGGTAAGAGATTGGCGACCGCTTTATGAGCAATTCGGGAAGCAGGCGAATGAAATCCAGCCGGGCCTGGCGGAGCATATCGAGGAAGAGCTCGACGTCCTCGAAAAGGCTTGGCCCGAAAATCTGCCACGCGGCATCATTCATGGCGATCTTTTTCCAGACAATGTGTTTTTTCTGGCCGACAAAGTATCCGGGATCATCGATTTTTATTTCGCATGCACCGACATGCTCGCCTATGATCTCGCGATCTGCCTCAATGCCTGGTGCTTCGAGCCGGATAACGCCTTTAACGTGACCAAGGCCCAGGGATTCTTGAAGGGTTACGCAAGTATCAGAACCATTGAACCGCTGGAAATCGAGGCGCTGCCGATTTTGTCGCGGGGCGCGGCGCTCCGTTTTCTTCTGACACGCGTTCACGACTGGCTCAACACATCGGCCGATGCCCTGGTCCGCCCCAAAAATCCGCTGGAATATATTCGCAAATTGCGGTTTCACCACCAGGTCTCGAGTGCCCGTGAATACGGACTGAGTGCCAGCTGATGGGCGAATCGCAACCTGAGGTCGTCATCTACAGCGACGGCGCTTGCTCTGGAAACCCCGGCCCCGGTGGCTGGGGCGCGGTCCTCATTTACGGAGACCACCGCAAAGAGATTAAGGGCGGCGAAGCGGAAACAACGAATAACCGTATGGAACTGACCGCGGCAATCCAGGCGCTCGAGGAATTAAAGCGTCCGTGCCACATCGCGCTGCACACGGATTCGAATTATCTCCGCCAAGGTATTACCCGCTGGATCCGGTCTTGGGAGCGAAACGGCTGGAAAACGGCGCAGAAAAAATCTGTCAAGAATATGGACCTATGGAAGAGTCTCGACGCTGCCCGCCAACGCCACGAAATATCGTGGCATTGGGTCAAAGGCCACGCCGGCGATCCCGAAAACGAAAGGGCGGATGAGCTGGCGCGCGAGGCCCTGGCGCAATTCCTATAGCACCCGGCGCCCAGACGGCGTGCAAGGCGCGAACGCCTTCAGAGGGCGTTCAACAGGCTCTTCGCGCTCGCGACCTCGCACTGGCTTGGCACATCCTCAACATTGATCGACTTGACGACACCGTCTTCGACGATCATCGAATAACGTTTTGAGCGAATACCCAATCCCGCGGCCGAGGCGTCGAATTCAAGCCCGACGGCCTTGGTAAAGGTGCCAAGCCCATCGGACAGAAACTTTATTTTGCCCTGCCCGCCGGTATCCTTGGCCCATTGGTTGAGGACGAACACATCGTTCATCGCGACGCAAACGATTTCATTCACACCATTGGCGCGAAAACTATCGTAATTTTCGATAAACCCGGGAACGTGTTTGCCGTGGCAGGTCGGAGTATATGCTCCTGGAACCGCGAACAACGCTATCTTCTTTCCACCAAACACCTCGGCGGTACTCACATCGGCCGGCCCATCGCTGGTCATGATTTTGAACTTTGCATCGGGCAGACGGTCACCCACTGAAATGGTCATTTTATTCCTCTCAGACCTAGACTAAGATCCGCCAGACCATACCCATTCTGCGCCAACCGGCCAAGGCCAATCGCGCCATCAATTCAATCTAGGAAATCGATCTCCGGGGAATGCTAATTGATCAGCCACTCAACTTCAGAGTGGCCGGCGTCGGAGACCAGGGTAAACCGGATGATCTTGCCGTGAAGGCTTTTCGCATCATCTCCCTGGCTGAGATCAATCTGAAATTGAACGATCCCGCCTGCCTTTTCGGAACCGCTGTCCGGAACCGGCAGATAAAAGCCGTCCGGCGCTTCGGCGAAGAGATCCCTGCCACCTGCGTCTTTGGAATAAACTGCTTCTATCAGCAGTCTGGGTTTGACATTGTCCAACGTGGCTTTGACAGCGCGAAGATGAGGGAGGCGTCCGGGTTTTTCTTTCCCTACAGGCACCGGAACATGAGCCAAATAGTTGGTCAACAGAGCATTTGTGTCAGGATCTAACGATTTTGCCCCCCCTATCTGAAGATCGATCGCCGCCTCGATGGGAATACAAATATCCTTGCAGACAGCATAGCCGAACTTGAGCTTGAGGCTGACGGATTGACCGGCCTCCTTGGGCGCGATAATCACCGGGAATACCACTTCGTCATAATAGCCGATCGACGTACCGTAGGCGTCCTTAAGCCGTTTCGGAGCTGGCCACAAAACCCTCAACTCACCAACATTCTCAGACCCCGACCAGTCAAACTGAGGCGGTACCCCCGCATCCCCGGGAATACGCCAATAAGTCTTCCAGCCCTTCTCAAGTTTCAGGTGAACCCCTGCGACGAGCCGATTACCATACTCCGCGGGCGTTTTTGCGCCAGCAATCAGTCGGGCGGCCGTGTGCAGCCCCTCCACCCAGGGAGAGGCCGTGTCAGCCTGGACAAAATCGGAATAGCCGACTGAAATCATTACAATAATAGCAGAAACGCCGGAAAAACGGGCCAAACATCTCTTAGTTGCTTCAGGCAATCGTTTCATATCACCCCTTGCATTGGAAAATCAGCATTTCGCGCGTGATTTCGGATCGGCCGGATTCGATTTAGAATAACAGAATTCCATGTCAAGCTTCATCAAGCCACTGTGATGAACTGCGTTCCTGGTTCCAAATTTTGAAAAAGGATCAAACTTGCTCTTCACAGGCCCTATCAACTGTGGATACACTTTTGCCATGGCTCAAGATCAAAATGAGAAAATCGACGGCAAATTGTCGGGCTATCTGGACGGTCAGTTTCTTATCGCAATGCCCACCATGGCCGATTCGCGGTTCAGCCGCTCGGTAATCTATCTTTGTGCGCACTCCGCCGACGGCGCAATGGGGATCGTCATAAATCGGCGTGCCCAAAATATCAATTTTCTCGAGTTGCTCGAGCAACTGGAAATTCGTCCGGACGACAACAAAAAAAATTCACCGACCAATCTGGGTGACATGAC
>CAYWBS010000053.1:0-10791 GCA_964456215.1 uncultured Hyphomicrobiaceae bacterium | reverse complement strand
TCGGGCCGGCGCTTGGCCGGGATGACATCATTATTGGACTTTTGGAACATCCGCACTCACGATGTTTACATTCCGGCTACAATCCTCATGCGCGACGTTCAAGCCTCCAAAGGGCGCGCGGTTGTCAGCTTGGAGCAAAAGGAATTCGCATAACACAAATCCCGTCAGGCCGGGGAGCAATCGCAAAACAAAACGCTTTGTGGGTAATCAATCAGCTCCAGCCTTCCCTGACATCGATACGCTTACAATCCGGGCATTGAATACGATAGCGTGGCCGCCCTTGCCGGTCAAATTCAGCCGCTTCTTCCTTCGTTAGAACTTCAGCTTCAAACCGCTTGCCACAGTTTAAGCACTGGAATTGCGATGTTGTAGGCATCCGACCGCCTTTCAATTAGCAAAGCCTAACGGCTGAATTGTCGCCTTAGCAGTGCAGTAAAGTCTTCAGCTATTTCTCGACGCTTCTGTCGCAGCTCTGCTCTTGAACGATGCGGCGGCGACAGTGTTACTCGAATAGGCGACGAATCGTACATTCGCCCCACACTCATAGTTGTCGGATTTCGTCGTTGTCCATCCTGACTTTTCCATGCTGAGAAATCCGAATTAACAAGACCAATGGCGATGGCGACGTGACTTAGCTTCTCAGTTGGATCTAGCCATCCCAAAAGCCGACTACCGAAATTCAAGATGTTTTCTAAAGACTCGGTCACTTCTTCTTCGATTATGGCCGGCAACATACTTTCTGCCGAAACTATGACTGAGTTAATTGAGATGGAGCCATCCTCAGAGAGGGTTAGCGAACAAGAATCTTGCTCAAGCCTTAGAGCGTGCTCAAGGATAACTGGCTCGGTTCCGTGGCCCGGATCAAAGATCCTTGCCTCATCAAACAAAGCGCGCTTAATCAATTCCCGTTGGAACTCATCGTCTTCCAATTGGGTCGGACGCAATATCGACTGCTGCGGCCCCCCGACTAGCGAAAGCACAAGGGCCGGGCGAGATGAGCTTCGATTGTCGTCTTCGGTAAGCTGACCGAGGGCACGCTCAACCATCTCATCTGAATCAATTTGACCTGTGGCGACTCCCAGTTCCCAACGGTGAAGAGCAGTGGTAATGACCGAGCGTAGTTCTTCCGGGCTCGAATAGCGAGCCGTGTATGATCCGGTGGACCATTCTTGGACCTCACTGATCAGTGACTGCTGTTTCTCGTCGGATGTAACTCCAGACTGGATAAAACAAAAGAGCGGCTTGGAGTCCTTCGCCTCATCAAATTCTTCATGCGTCGGTGACTTCCCCGCCTGCAACAGCTCTCCGTAACGAGCACCAAGCAGCAAAACTACTGCGTCGGCTTCTCTTACTCCTGAGAGACAAGATATTTGCGCCGAACTTGGCGACGCTGCGAAATCTTCAGCCAAAATAACTTCGTGGCCAAGCGATTCGATTGCTGCCCGCGCGGCCTTTTGAAAATCCTCAAAGCCTCTAATAACCGAGCTGAGAAATACGCGCATTTCCCGCTAGCCGACCTCTATTTTCAATTCTCTTTCCGTACCCCTTTGAACGGTCGATTATCAGCCTTCTGATCCATGAACCGCCCCGTGTCGGCGTCACGTTTTGTCCACCGGTTATTTTTTGGGTTGCGAATTTGCGATCTGTCACGAACTGCACCTTTGCGCGCTCCGTCGCCATAGGGCTTGTTAGTCGCCATGGCTGCCTCCATCGTTTGTTCATAGAACGTTCCACGAACTTATAAAACACAAAACTGTTAAGTCAACAAGATCAACTAGCAAAGTCCCCTGTTTCTTGACTTTCGTCTGCAATTACAAAAAAACCTCTGGACAGCTTTACGCTGGCCAAAGGCCTTACACGCTAGATCAAATGGTAGTGCGGTCATTTTTCTTCAAGGGGTAAAGCGCCCCCCTTCAACCTACCCCCTTCCCCCTCCGCCCTATTCCGGCGTCTTCTCGCCATCGCCGCGGCCGACGGGCGTGATCTTTTGCAGCATCCGCCGCAGATAGCCGGGCTTCGGTTCGCCGATGGGTGGCGGTGCGCCGGAAAGGGTGAGCGGCTGGATGTCGCCGCCCGCGGGCGCGGACGCCGCGCCTTTCGCCGCCCGTTTGAGCGCCGGGCGCCGCATGGGGAGCGGCGCCGTCAGGGGCGGCTGTCCCGACTTGCCGGCTTTCGCGCTGCTGGAAGGGCTATTTCCGGCCGGTTTCCATTCCTTTTCGGAGGCCGGTTTCCAGTCCTTTTCCGGAACCGGTTTGGAAGCCTCGTCTACGGCCGCCGGCCGGCCCTCATATTTCTCGGCCATCAGTCCCCTGAGCTTCGCGGTCTCGCCGGCCACGGGCTTGGCGGCTTCGGAAGGCGCTTTCTCCGCGCCCGGCGCGGCCTCGACCTTCGCCGGTGCGGGCGGCGCCGTTTCGCTGTCACGGACCGCCGGCTTGGCACGGGCAAGCGCCGCGACCGGCACGGCGTCGGCGGCGCCGACGGCGAGGCCGGCAAGCCGCCAGCCCTTTCCGGTGCGCTGATAGACGATATCGAAATTGATCCTGAGCCGGCCGGCCTGCATATGGCCGACCAGATTCAACAGGCCCTTTTTGTCGATATAGGGCGGTTTCATATAGGATGGCGAAAGCGCGGCGAGTGCGCTCAGATCCAGATCGCGGCGGCGCAGATCGGCAAATATGGCGGCAAGCCGCGACAGGCTGTTCACCGCCCGGAAGCTCGGCGATCCGAGATCGAAGAGGACGGTGTAATTTCCGGTTTTATTGGCGTTATCGAGGGCGATGAGCGCCGATTTGACGAGGCTGTCCGCCTGCCCGGAGCTGATCGACGGGGCGGGCGGCTCCGATTGCGCCGCAAGCGGAGCGGAAAAAACCATCGCGCCGGCCGCTACAATAAGCGCCACGCCGAACGCCCGACCAAGCCACCCCGTCACCATTGCTCCCACACCACCACTGAACAGCAAGCCAAGGCCGTATTTGCTTCAGATTTGTGCCCAATCTTTGCCCCGGCGCCGCTGAGCAAAAAGTTTTCCCCATAATGCTCACGCGCCGCCGCCGGGCACGGAGAACGAACCTTTGCGACGTCCGCTTAGCTTTCGCGCGCCGCTATCCCTCCACCATCATCAATACCTCATCAGCGAAGCCGGCGGCAAGGCCGGTATAGGCGCTCGGGTCCAAAAGCGCGTCGAGGGCGGCGGGTGAGATTTTTCTGCTGATCGCCGGATCTTCAAGCAATACGGATTTGATGTCCCGGCCCGTCGCCGCGGCTTTCATGCACGCCTCATAGACGATGTCATGGGCGTGCTGGCGGCCGGCCGTCTCGGCAAGCTTCATCATGACGGCTTCGGAAAGGGTCAGGCCGCCGGTCACCGAAAGATTGCGCAGCATGGCCGCCGGGCGCACGGTGAGGCCGGCGCTGACCACGGCCATCTTTCTGATCGCGGCGTGGGTTCCGGCCGTCAGCCGCGCCACATACTCCCGTTCCGCGTGCAGGCCGATCTTGTCCCGCTCATGCTCGGCGACAAGGTTTTCCAGAGCCAGAGGCACGCAGCCGCGCACGGTCCGCGCCAAGGCCGCGACGGATTCGCAAAGCGCCGGATTGCGCTTGTGCGGCATGGTCGACGAGCCGACGCGCCCCTCAGGGAACGGCTCCTCCACTTCCGCCGTTTCCGACTTTTGCAGCAGATAGATTTCGTGGGCCATCTTGCCCATGGTGCCGGCGATCATGGCCATCAGGCAGGCATATTCGGCAAGCCTGTCGCGCGCCGTATGCCAGCAGATTTCGGGCGCCGCGAGGCCCAGCAGCGCCATCATCCGCTTCTGCACGTCGGGCCCTTTTTCGCCAATCGCCGCCATGGTGCCGACGGCGCCGGAGAACTGGCCGGTGAAGAGCCTTCGGGCGCACTCCGCCATGCGCTGCCTGTGGCGGCGGATTTCGGCGAGCCACACCGCCACCTTGTAGCCGAATGTTATCGGCTGGGCGTGCAGCCCGTGGGTGCGGCCGGGCATCGGCGTGGCGCGGTGGGCGCGGGCGAGGGAGATCAGGTTGGCCTCCACGGCGTCGAGATCGGCGGCAATGTGGGACCAGGCATCCTTGATCTGGAGGATTTGGCCGGTGTCCATAATGTCCTGGGTCGTCGCGCCCCAATGGACATATTGGCCGGCATCGCCCTTGCATTTCGCGGTGATCGCCCTGACCAGGGGGATGATGGGATGGGCGGTCACGTCCATCTCGCGCTTGAGACCGGCGAGATCATAGTTTTCGGCGTCCGAATTGGCGGCGATTTCATCGGCCGCTTCAGCCGGAATGATGCCGAGTTCCGCCTCGGCCCGCGCCAGCGCCGCTTCCGTGTCCAGCCATTTCTGGACCGTCATGCGGTCGCCGAAAATATCGCGCATTTCCCGCGTGCCGAACTGGTCGCAGAAGAGCGCGCTGTCGATAACGGAAGCGCCCATTGCTTCGCCCCTTTTTTCAAAAAAACCCAAAGCCGAATGATTACCGTCAGGTTTTTATGAGGGACAATCCGGGAATGCGCAAATGGCCCTTATGAAATGACGCAATTTTGCGCCTCCGGTGGCGGCAAGGCCGCCACCGGACAAGACATTAACCCGGATAGCCGCGTTTCGAGCCGGCCGGACAGGGGTATAAATCGGCGCCTTCCGTGTCGCGGACAATGGCCCGCAATTCGCCTTTCCTCCAGCAGAGCCGGGCGAACTGATAGGCGACCACCGTCTTGTCTCCGATCTTCAACGCCTGGCGCGAAGAGGTCTTGGCTTTGAGATTGATTTCCGGCGTGCCGGAAACATTGGCAAGGGAGACTTTGGCGTCCAGATTGGCGCTCACCTGCCGGGCCGACTGGTGGTCGAGAACGACGCCGGTGGTGATAACGATGCGCGCATCCTGATCTTTCAGATCCTCAAGGACATCCGGGTTGGTTTTCATCAGCTCGCGCAGTTCATCGCGCAGCGCCGCCAAATTCAACACTTCCCAGTAGACGATTTTATAGGATGAGGAGCCCGTCAACGCCGCCCCGCCCCCGGCCTGCGCCACCGGCTCGAATTTCACCCCGGCCTTTTCAAGCTCCTTTTTCTTCTCCTCGGTAATGTCAACGACGGCAATCTGCTTCAACTCGACATTTTTCCATTTCGGAACATTGAGCCGCTGATAACCGAACTTGACGTTGAACAGTCCGACGCTCTTGGTCTTGCGCCCGTAAGACCCGAGCAGGGCATGGGGCGCTCCCTGCGTGCGATAATCGACGAGCCCGATGGAACCGGTCGTTATCGGATTGTCTTTCTGCAGGCAGGACGCCAGGAACATCGCGCCAAACGCGACAAAGAGAATTCTTCGCATTTTACCCCCGCTAAGCGGAATTCCCAAAGGCGCTGCAGTGCCGATGGGTGTCTCGACTTCATCCGAACGCAGCAAACCCCGATTTGCAGCTGCATCGATCCGCATCGCCGCCAAACTAGCAATCCGCGGTGGCGGGCCATAGAGCACCGATTGGGGATAACAGCCTGTTTCTGTGGAATTTGGCGGCCGCGGCGATTTGTTGCGCATCACTGATGCCCTGGGGACACAGGGCAAATTGCGCGCCGCGGCTCCGCCACTGAGGACAGTCGGATCTCTGGCCAAACAGGCGCCGCCGCGCGGGTTTCCAAAGACCTTGCGCCTCGCCAAATATGTGGCGACCGCACATATTGGAGAAATCTATAGACAAGGACGCCGGTTGAGCAGGCCGGCGTCCTCAACGTGCGTTCCCTGAAGACGCGTCCAGTCATGGGAACCCACCGGCCGATAGTGTCGCGCTATCGGGATGCGAAGACAAGCGCTCTCCACAGCCCACTGCAAAAACTGTTGACAACGTCATTCCCTCGAACCCCGCGCTCCATTACGGTATTCGCATGGGAACTCATCCTTGCGTTTACATTCTGGCCAGCAAGAGAACCGGAACACTTTATACCGGCGTGACCGGCAATCTTTGCCATCGCGGCTGGCAACACAAAACCGGCACAATTCCGGGATTCACGAAAAAATACGGTGTGGACATGCTGGTCTGCGCAGAGCCGCATGAGACAATGAATTCGGCGATTACGCGTGAGAAGAAAATCAAGGAATGGAAACGCAAATGGAAGATAGAGCTGATCACCGGGACCAACCCGGATTGGCGTGACCTCTATGATGAACTTTCCGGATAGCCCCTATGGATTCCGGCTTTCGTCGGAATGACGGTCTTTGTTGCTCGCATAAAGAAAATTCAAAGGCGTCATTCCGACGAAAGTCGGGATCCATGAAGCGGTTCAACAAATGCGGCGCTTTGGGTTACGCACTTAATGCCGGCCTCGGGGAATGATCTCCTTGCTCGACGCCGTGGCAGCGCCGTAAAGAACGGTGTGCTGGCGCTGGTTCGTCCAGAACCGGACCGTGTCATGCACGCGCGCGAAGACCTGGCCTATATCCAGATCGGGCGTGCCGATATGTTCCAGAATGGCGCGCGCGAATGGACTTAGCGCCTTGTCGCCATCAACGGCGACGGTGCCGTGCCTGGCCGCGGAGGCAATCACGATATCTTCCGGCGGCTCAAGCGGCAGGAAACAGGCGGCGCTGCGCCGTGTTTTGTTCAAGTCCAGCGCCTCGGCCTGCAACCTTGCCAATAGGCCGTCCCGGCAGACATCGAGAATGATCAATTTGACGTCACGCGCGCCGCCGACCGCCGTAAGCAGCGCTTCGAATTCTACGGCCTGGTCCAGGATGCCATAGGCGGCATCGCGTATTTGCGCATCGACCGGCAGAAGATAGTTCTGGCCGGCGAAATTCAGGCCCAGCCCGGCGAAGTAGATGACGGCCCGGTCCGCGCGCCTGGACTTCCCGGCAAAGGCCTCCAGGGCGTGAAGCAGCGCCACATGGGAAAGGTTGAGCTCCAGCGCCACATCATCGAAGCCGATCCCCCTGAACTTGCCGGCGATGGCCCGCGCGTCGCTCACCGCCTTGGAGAAACGCGCGGTGCTCTGATAATTCGAGTTGCCGATGATGAGTGCGACGTCACGCCCGGCGGCGACGGCCGGCACGGCAACCATGAGAAAACACGCAAAACAGAAAATCGATCTCATCAACAGTCGTGACAACGCCTTATCCATTGCCGGCATGGCCGCCCGGGAACATTATTCATAATTGAAAGGGGACCGAATAGCGAGTGGAAGTGCGCCTTCCCGCCGGGACCCATGACGGTACGACGAAGGGCGGCCGAGTGCATTCAGCCTGGTAACATGAGCTGGCCTTCAGTCATCTTTATCGCCTTGCCGCTGATCGCCGTTCTGAGCCCGCCGGGCTCCTCTTCCAGAACTTCGACATCGATCCGGCTCGGCCGCCCCATGACATCGCCCTGATGAACCGTGAATTGACGGTCATGATGTCCGAGTCCTCTGAGAAAGGCCGGTAGAGCCGCGGCGGCGGCGCCTGTTGCCGGGTCCTCCGGAATTCCAAACCGCGGGGCGAAAAAACGCATATGCACGATCCCGTTCTTCAGATCATCGAGCGCCACGAGCGCACAGCCGCCGGGTTCGGCGGGAATATCTCCGGGGCGGGCACGCTCCAGATCGGCCTTTCCGGAAACTTGGACGAACAGCAAAGGCGTACCGCTGGAGCAGATCGACGGTGACGCGTCCGATGCCAGAATGTTATCCGCCTGCAAACCCATGGCGGCGGCGATCACTTCCGCCGACGGGATTTCGCCGTCAAGTCTATGCGCCAATCCCGGGGCGGTGATCATTACGCTTTCTCCGGAAAAGCGCACGTCGACGAGCCCCGCCTTCACACGCAGTTTCCCCTTTTCATCTAAAGTTTTCGCCCAGTGCAGCGCGAACGCCGCACCGACCGTCGGATGTCCCGCGAACGGCAATTCGGTTTGCGGAGTGAATATGCGGATATCCGCATCCGCCCCGTCGGTGCCCGGTAAAATAAACACCGTCTCGGAAAGATTGAATTCCCGTGCGATGGCTTGCATCGCTTCGGCGGCAACCTTGTGACCCTCCGGAAACACCGCCAAGGGATTGCCGCCGAAAGGCCGGTCGGTAAAGACATCAAGAGTGAGAAAAGGATGGTTCCGGCCGGTCATGGAGTTAGCTTCTGGTTGAAGTTCGCCGATGATAATACTCTGTCGCGTCACGGTCCGCGGAATATTTTCAGCTGGATTTCGCGAGCTGAATTAGGTCTCCCAATTCGTGGCGGCCCTAAGGCGGGTCGTGTTTATGATTGCAAAAGCGGAAGGCGACGAGGGCCGGAAAAGAGCGGCAAAATCATTTGCTATTGAACCGCCCGCAAACATCTGAAAAAAACGGGTGAGCGGTATCAAGCGAGCCCAACGCGATGACAAATCCGGCGAACACGTCCCGAATGGCCGCGGCTCTCGCGGCAATCGACAGCGCCAATTCGGACGATCCGAACACGCTCGAAATAGGCGGCGTGCGGCGTCCCGCCGAGGTCGTCTACGCCGAGCGCATGACGGACATGCTCCACCAGGCCTATCCCGGGGCCAGCGAGGCATTGCAGCTCGCCGTCCGCGCTCAACACCTCAAACGCTGGAGCGTGCCGCGCTCCTCCTATCCCGACGGGCGGCAAGGCTATCTCAATTGGCGGAACGATCTCAAGGCGCGCCACGCCGAGTTGGCCGGCGAGATCCTGAGCGGCTGCGGCTATGACCCGGAGACTTTGGCTAGAGTACAAAGTCTGATCCGCAAGGAGCGCATGAAGCGCGACCCGGACCCGCAAGCGCTTGAGGATGTGGCCTGCCTCGTTTTTCTCAAACATTACTTCTCCGGCTTCGCGGCGAAGCATGATGATGAGAAACTGGTCAATATCCTCCGCAAGACCTGGTCAAAAATGTCGCCGCACGGGCAGAACCAGGCGCTTGGGCTGGAGCTTTCGGCAAAAGAACGCCTGCTTGTCGAGCAGGCAATTGGGGGTGAGGACTAACCCGCTCAGAAAAGGATCTCCGTGCCCGGCACTTGAGAGTGAATTGGGAACATATTAGGCCGGTGGTCCTGGAAGCTCGGAACGCCGGAGAAGGCGGCTATTCCGGCCGGGCCTGCCCTACTCAGCCGTTCTTCGCCAGCGCGTCCTTTTGAAGATCATCTCGTCGCGCAAACAGCCGTCGAAGCAATCGAGCACGTTCTGGGCGGTGATTTTGGCCATCATCCGCAGGGCCTCTTCGCTGGCCGCGGCGCTGTGCGGCGACAGGATGGCGTTTGGCTGATCGAGAAGCGGATGGTCTTTCGCGGGCGGCTCTTCGGCAAAGACATCGATCCCGGCGGCGCCGATTGCCCCCGACGACAGCGCCTCGGCGAGCGCCGTCTCGTTGACGATGCTGCCGCGGGCACAGTTGATCACTATCGCGCTTGCCTTCATCAGGCGAAGCTCGCCGGCATCGATCATATCGCGTGTCACGTCGGTCAGGGGAACATGCAGGCTGACAACGTCGGTTTCGGGCAATGCGTCGCGATAATTGTTCACCACTTCGCAGCCGAGTTCGTTAGCCACGCCATGGTTCATCACGATATCGTTGACGAGGACACGCATGCCGAATCCGCGGGCGAGGCGGGCGACTTTCGTGCCGATCCGCCCGAAACCGATAATCAGCAGCGTCTTGCCGGAGAGTTCCATTGCCTTGCGGCGGTTGCGCGCCTCGAAATCCCGGTTGCGGGCCGCACGGTCGAAATAGAGCGCCCGTTTCGCCGCGGCGAGCATCATCATCATCGTGTGCTCGGCAACGGAAAGGGAATTGGCACCGGCGGCGACGGCCACGGGAATTCCGCGCCCGGTCAGATAGTCGACGGCAATATTGTCGCAGCCGACGCCGTGCTTGGCGACGATCCTGAGGTCATCGGCGAGAGCGAGAAGGTCCGATGGCAGTTTCGCGAGGCGCACGGTGATGCCATGCACGCCCGGGATCGCCTTTCGGATCGCCTCTAGGCTGATGTCCTCCAGAACCTGAACATCGATATCGTCGCGGGCGCGAAGAAGCCGGTGACCCTCTTCATGAATCGGCGTAATGACCAGCACGCGTTTCATTCTGTTTCTTCCATGAGTCTTTGGCCGACAATGCCGCGTGGATCGCGGCAGCCTAGCGAGCGAGCCCACACCGGCCCGCGCCGCATCTTAGCGCCGATTGCGATGAATATTGAAAGAATGCATGAAGACCGTACCAACTAGTGTTTGGTCTAATTTTGAGGGATACGTGAAAATTCGTTTTGCCAAAAGGAGATAATACAGCTCTTTAAAAATCCAGACGGCAATTTGGCGGCGTGTTTATCCCCTTCCCCCTCGAGGGGGAAGGCGGCAAGTGTAAGCGTATGAGATTTCACCCGAAAGCCATCTCCTCACCCCCACCCATTCCGCCGAACGACTTAGCCGCTTGCGCGTCTAAGGTCGTGGCGGAAAGCCCGCCCCCTCAGGGGGCGGGGAAAACCAATGCCTTCGCATTAGACCGGAGAGGTGTCGAACGAACCCAGCAATCGCCTCTCACGCCCCCTCAAACGGCGACATGGATCGGTTCCGGCGGCGGGCGGCCGCGGATCATATCGGCGGCCTTCTCGGCGATCATGATCGTCGCGGCATTGATATTCGCCGACGGCATCATCGGCATGATCGAGGCATCCACCACGCGCAGTCCCTCAAGCCCGTGCACCCGGAGCTGGTCGTCGACGACCGCCGTCGGGTCGCTGGCGGGCCCCATCCTACAGGTGCCCATCACATGGAACGTCGTCGTGCCGCGTTCCTTCGCGGCGCCCAGCAGTTCGT
>CAYWBS010000052.1:0-10851 GCA_964456215.1 uncultured Hyphomicrobiaceae bacterium | reverse complement strand
CTACAAGCTCGACGAGGCGGCGTATCGCGGCGAAAGATTCACCGGTCACCGCCAAAACCTCAGGGGCGACAATGACCTTCTGGTACTGACCCAGCCCCATATTATCCGCGAGATTCACGATGGGTTTCTCGCCGCCGGCGCGGACATCATCGAGACGAATACGTTCAACGCCACCGCGATCTCGCAGGCCGACTACGGGCTTCAGGATCTGGCCTATGAGATCAATCTCGAAGCGACCAGGATCGCACGCGATGCGGCGGATCAATAAACCGGGCGAACGCCGGATAAGCCCCGCCTTGTCGCCGGCGCCATCGGGCCGACAAACCGGACGGCGTCCATATCGCCCGACGTCAACAACCCCGGCTTCCGCAACGTCACATTTGATGTTCTTCGCGAAGCCTATCGGGAGCAGGCGCGCGGGCTGATCGATGGCGGCGCCGATCTGATCCTTATCGAGACCGTATTCGACACGCTGAATGCCAAGGCGGCGGGATTTGCCGTCCAGGAGGTTTTTGACGAGAAGGGCATCGAATTGCCGATCATGATTTCGGGCACGATTACGGATTTTTCCGGCCGCAATCTCTCAGGCCAGACGCCGGAGGCCTTTTATTATTCGATGCGGCATCTGAACCCTCTCTCGATCGGGCTGAACTGCTCATTCGGCGCCGAGCAGTTACGGCCGGCCGTCGCCGCCATTGCGGCGGTCGCCGACTGTCTGGTGAGCGCCTACCCCAATGCCGGACTGCCAAACGAAATGGGGGAGTACGACGAAAAGCCGGAAATCACTTCCGCCCATCTGAAGAGTTGGGCCGAGGACGGTCTGGTCAATCTGGTGGGTGGCTGTTGCGGCACGACGCCAGAGCATATCCGGGCGATCGCCGAGGCCGTCGAGGGATTGCCGCCGCGACAAGTTCCGACAGTGAAGCCCAAGCTGCGGCTCTCCGGTCTGGAGCCCTTTGTGCATGGGTGAGAAGGTCAGGTAGAAGAGCATGTTTAAGGTGATTTCTTGTCTTGTTGTAGTTTGCTTCATGATTATTCCCGCTCGTGCCGGGGTCTTCGAGGCCTCGTTCGTGACATCGAGCACGGCGGAAATGTCCAATCCCCATGACATCAAGCTCTCGCCGGACGGCAAGCTGCTTTACGTTTCCGATCTCGGAAACAGCAGGGTCGTGGTCCTCGACGCGCAATCCCTGAAGCTAGTCGGCGATTTCGGCAAGGGGGAGCAGTCCGGCACCCATGATGTCGAGTTCGGGCCGGACGGGCGTCTCTATGTCGCCGATACCGGTAACCACCGCATCGCGATCTACGAGGTCGACGGCGCCAAGGCCAAGTTTGTAGGTGAATTGAAAGGCCGGGTCCGCGGTCCGGAAAGCGTTCTTGTGCACCCCAACGGCCGTATCTATGTGACCGGGGCGTGGTCGGGCAATATCGTTGCCTTCAAGGACGCTAAGGTCGTCAAGGAAGCCGGCGGGCTTTCCGCGCCGCACGGCGTCGAGGTCACCAAAGATGGCGACCTTTGGGTCGCCGACGCCGGCAATGACCGCATGCTGCTGATGTCGCCGGAGCTGGAGATTAAGAAAGAATTGAAGGGGGAGCCCTATAATTTCAGCGGTCCGCGCTACCAGGACCTGTTGCCCGACGGCACGCTGATCGTCGCCGACAAGAATACCCATACCGTCAAGGTCATTGGGCCGGATGGCGCGCTGGTCAAAGTGATGGGGAGGCAAGGTAAACCCGGAAAAGGTCCGGACGTCTTCCGGACACCCGAAGGGGTCGAAATCCGAGGTAATGATCTTTGGCTTGCCGATTCCGGCAATGACCGCATCGTGCGCTACCGGATGACGAGCAAGTGACCAGCAAAATACAAGTCAGCCAATTCTATCCCTTCTCCCCGAGGGGAGTGGGGAAAATAATCACGATCCCTAGGAACCGAGTAAGTGACGAAGGCAGCGCAAAACTTCATCAACATCGGTGAGCGAACGAACGTCACCGGCTCGGCCGCGTTCCGCAGGCTGATCGAAGCGGGCGACTATGAGGCCGCGCTGGCCATCGCCCGCGGCCAAGTCGAGAACGGCGCGCAAATCATCGATGTCAATATGGATGAAGGTATGCTCGATAGCGAAGCGGCGATGCAGACCTTTCTCAGCTTAATTGCTTCGGAACCGGACATCGCCCGCGTGCCGGTGATGATCGACTCCTCGAAATGGTCGGTGATCGAAGCCGGTCTCAAATGCGTGCAGGGCAAAGCCATCGTCAATTCGATCTCGCTCAAGGAAGGGGAAAAGCCGTTTCTGGAGCACGCGCGCAAGGTGAGACGCTACGGGGCGGCGGTCGTCGTCATGGCGTTTGATGAAAAGGGGCAGGCGGAGACCGCGGAGCGCAAATTCGAAATATGCAAGCGGGCCTATAAACTCCTGACGGAAAAGGCAGGCTTTCCGCCCAAGGACATCATTTTTGATGCGAATATCTTCGCCGTCGCCACCGGCATCGAAGCGCATGACAACTATGCCGTTGATTACATCGAGGCTATCCGGCGCATCAAAGAGAAGCTGCCCCATTCCCATGTGTCCGGCGGCGTTTCAAACCTCTCATTTTCCTTCCGCGGCAACAATTTCGTGCGCGAGGCGATGCACTCCGTATTTCTTTATCATGCCATTCAGGCCGGAATGGATATGGGCATCGTCAATGCCGGCCAGCTCGCCATCTATGACGATATTCCACCGGACCTCAGGACGCGCGTTGAAGACGTGATCCTGAACCGCCACAAGGATGGCACCGAGAGGCTGCTGGAAGCAGCCGAAGCCTACCGCGGCACAGGCGGCAAAAAGGCGAAGCAGGACCTCTCCTGGCGTGAAGCGCCGGTGGCGGAGCGGATCGTCCACGCCCTCGTCAACGGCATAGACGACTATATCGAGAAGGACACCGAGGAGGCGCGGCAGGCCGTGGTGCGACCACTGCACGTTATCGAAGGTCCGCTGATGGACGGTATGAATATCGTTGGCGACCTTTTCGGCTCCGGCAAGATGTTCCTGCCGCAGGTCGTGAAGTCAGCGCGCGTCATGAAAAAAGCAGTCGCTTATCTGTTGCCGTTCATGGAGCGGGAGAAGAAGGAGCTTGGTCTCACCCAACGCCAGTCGCAGGGCAAAATTATCATGGCGACCGTGAAAGGAGACGTCCACGATATCGGCAAGAACATCGTCGGCGTCGTCCTGCAATGCAACAATTTCGAGGTCGTCGATCTCGGCGTCATGGTGCCGTGCCAGGAGATCCTGGCGACGGCGAAAAAGGAAAAGGCCGACATTATCGGGCTCTCCGGCCTGATCACCCCGAGTCTCGATGAGATGTGTTTCGTGGCCTCGGAAATGGAGCGCGAGGGCTTCAGCCTGCCGCTCCTGATCGGCGGCGCGACGACGAGCCGCGTCCATACCGCCGTCAAGATCAATCCCAATTACCATCGCGGCCAGGTGATCTATGTCACGGATGCGAGCCGCGCCGTCGGCGTCGCCTCCAGCCTCGTGGCGGCGGATCAGCGGCAGGCCTACATGGCCGGCATTCGCGACGAATATCAACGGATGGCGGAAGCCCATGCCCGCTCGCAGGCGAATAAGGGCCGGATGCCGCTCGCCGATGCCCGCGCCAATAAGCTCAAGATCGATTGGCGCGCCCATCAGCCGCCCCGTCCTGAGTTCCTCGGGACACGCGCCTTCAGGGACTACGATTTGACGCTCTTGCGTAAGGTAATTGATTGGACGCCGTTTTTCGCGACGTGGGAGCTCAAGGGACGGTATCCGCGCATTCTCGATGACGACAAGATGGGGAAGGCCGCCCGCCAGCTTTTCGACGACGCACAGGAAATGCTTGACCACATTATCCGCGAAAAGTGGCTGACGGCAAATGCCGTCATCGGCTTTTGGCCGGCCAACGCGATTGGCGACGACGACATAGAGATTTATGGGGACGAAGAGCGCGGCGAGGGAATCGCGGTCTTTCACACTCTGCGTCAACAGATTGTGCGCGCCGGCAAAAGAGCCAATACGGCGCTCGCCGATTTCGTCGCGCCGAAAGAGACGAATATTCCGGACTTTAT
This sequence comes from uncultured Hyphomicrobiaceae bacterium, assembly GCA_964456215.1. Lineage (GTDB taxonomy): Bacteria > Pseudomonadota > Alphaproteobacteria > Rhizobiales > BFAS01 > MnTg02. The sequence continues at coordinate 6,764 of CAYWBS010000052.1, read as the reverse complement.
CGGCGGTTTTGCCGTGACCGCCGGAATCGGCGATGAACGGATTATCAGGCGCTTCGAACGCAACCATGACGACTACAGCAAGATACTCGTCAAGGCGCTTGCCGACCGCCTCGCCGAGGCGTTCGCCGAGCATCTGCATGAACGCGTGCGCAAGACCTTCTGGGGCTTTGCACCGGACGAAAACCTCACCAATGAAGAACTAATCGCCGAGAAATATCAGGGCATCCGTCCGGCGCCCGGCTATCCGGCGCAACCGGATCACACCGAAAAACAGACACTGTTCGATCTGCTGAAGGCCGAGGATGAGGCGGGGATCGTGTTGACGGAAAGTTTCGCCATGATGCCCGGCGCGGCGGTCTCGGGCCTCTATTTTTCTCATCCCGAAAGCCATTACTTCGGCGTCGGCAAGATCGAACGCGACCAGGTCGAAGATTACGCGAAGCGGAAGGGCTGGTCGCTCCGGAAGGCGGAAAAATGGCTGGCACCCATCTTGAATTACGACCCGAGCGTTAAGGAAACAGAGGCGGCGTAGGGCACTTTTTCTGACTTCCGTGTCAATTCCGGTTCTCAGCCGGTTAATGATTCGCATAGAAGGGGCGCGGAGCGATATCGCTGCGCCGCAGTGTCACATTCCGGCACAGCGATCAATCCCGCCCTTACCATGAACGACTGACGGTCTCCAATTCATCTCACGATCAACCGAGTCTTACAGGTCTTCATATATGAGAGGACCGTGGCATCCAGATATGTGGGGGCAATCCAAATGGCAGCCAGCGGGAGAGCTTGCCTTATAGTCGGCGTGTTGTGTCTGGCCGCCATCGGGAATGATGTCGCCATTGCGGCGCCGGCCGAGCTTCCGGGCGAGGCATGGATCAAATCCCGTGCGAACGGCTATGGGCGCGACAAGAAAACTGTGGCCGACGTCCGCAAGGATCTGTTGCGGCTTTACAGGCAGACCGATATCGACGGCGGCGGCGTTTCCGTTTCGGACTATGAGCTAAAAGAGCAGAAGGAGAGTGCCGCCCAACGATCTGCAATGCTGTCGCGCTGGCTGAGAAATGATCTCGACGGCGACGGCCGCGTGACGCGTCAAGAGCTTGAGCGGATATTTCTCCCGGACGCCCGCCGGCCGATTCACTCCTACGGCGTATCCGTCGCGCCGACACCCGACCAGATCGCCAAGACGCTGGAAAAGATGGTGAACAAGGTATTGGCCGATGATGGCGATGGCGATGGCGATGGCAGCATATCGTTCGCCGAGGCCCTGTCCGAGGCGAATTCGAAGATCGCTACCCGATCGCGCCGGCGCGGTCGATCGCCCTTTCTTGTACCATTGACATTGGACAGGGATGGCGACGGTAAAGTTACTGAGAGCGAGTATGGCGAGGAAATCGACAGGGTTCTCGGACAGATCGACCTGAACGGCGATGGCCGTTATTCGAAATCTGAAATCTCGGCGCTTCGCGAAGAGGTACGGCAAATCAGAAAATCCCTGCGTACGGCCAGACGAACGTTGCGCCCCGCGCAGTCGCGCAGCAAATCGACCGTCCGGCAGGCAGCTGGATGCCGTTTTCCGAAAGTACCTGAGGCCGCCAAGGTTATTCTTCTGGGTACTTATGACGGAGGGGCATTGTCAACCGTGACGCTCGGCGATGACCGCCAAGTCGTCTCTATGGCGAATATTAGGATCGAACCTGGAGATGAGCCGCTCTATGTCGTTCTTACCAGCGGCAGCCCCATGATTTGGCAATTCTTCGGAAATTCGGACCGCGTGGCGGCGGTGGCCGCGAGCGCCGACTCTGCGGACAAAAGCCGCGTCGCCGCCGTCGGCGTTCAGGGACTACCGAAGGAGCGGATCTATCTGACGCCGAGCTCTGAATGCCTGGAGTCCTTCACGCAGACTTATTCGACGCGGGCAACGAGGGCCGCGAGGCAGCTTCGAGATCTGACGGGCCGCCAAGCGAACATCGTTCTTGCCAGCCAGACTATCAGCGCCGTCAGTCTGCCGTCCGGAGTTTTCGATCGGACGGCGGCCTACGAAAATGCCGAACAACTCTCAATGTCCGGCCCCGGCGGCCCATTGTGGCAGAATTTGGTGACGGAGAAGCCCGGCGGAGTCGTCCGCATTGATGCCCAGAGCGTGGTCTCAAGGCTTGTGCCGAAACCATATAGCGTCTTGCCGGGAGAAGCCGGGCTGGCGCGTCTTGTTGAAGAGGGCGCGTTGGAATTAGTCAGCGCGCAAGAGATTGTCACCACGGATGGCAGGCGGATCGGCAGGGGCCTTGGCGGGCAATTCCCGGACGGATATGGCGATAACAGAGCGCGCGGTTTCGGCACCTATCGCGAGTTCAGAATTCTTAAGAAAATCCGCTTTCCCGCAGGGCTGACCGGCCGGCGCGCCATGTGGTTTCTGCTTGCTCCGGGCGTTCCGAAACCGGAAGGCGATCCGGGCGACTCCTGCCTCATTAAACAGGAAACGGGTAAGGCGATTGCAGGGGGAAGACTTGCAATTATGGTCCGGCCTAAAGCTTTCGTTTGACGGTTTGGCTCGGCAGTCGTTTGGTGACACGGGCCATTTGGGCGTGCTTCGCGGCTCCGGCTTCTTCGGGCAGCTTGCCGCGACTTTCCATAAGGTTTGGCATAGGGCGTTGGATTCGGGTCTTATCTATGATCGATTGTGCAGCCGTTCGCGCCGAAACGCCCGGTATCGCGCATTGCCTGCACCTGAATAATGCCGGTGCGGCGCTGATGGCCCAGCCGGTCATTGATGCCGTGCATACTTATTTCTCCCTCGAAGCAAAATATGGCGGACATGTCGCCGCCGAGCGAATGGCTGAAGAGATCGGGACGGTCTATCAATCCATCGCCCGTTTGATTGGCGCGTCGGGGGATGAAATCGCGCTGATGGGGTCGAATACCCGCGCCTGGCAGCTAGCATTTTATGGTTTGGATTTCAAAAAGGGAGACCGCATTCTCACCTCGCGAGCCGAATACGGCGCGAATTACGTGGCCTTCCTGCAGACGCGCAAGCGGACCGGTTGTGAAATAGAGGTCATTCCCGACGATGAAAACGGCGCGACGGATGCAACGGCCCTGCCCGATATGATCGACGGCGGGACGAAGCTGATCGCCATCACCTGGATTCCGACCAATGGCGGCTTGATCAACCCAGCCGCGGAGATCGGCCAGGTGGCGCGCGCCCATGGCATTCCCTATTTGCTGGATGCCTGCCAGGCCGTCGGACAGCTGGAAGTGGACGTCAATGAAATTGGCTGCGATTTCCTGACCGCGGCGGGCCGCAAATGGCTGCGCGGACCGCGGGGCACGGGGTTTCTCTATGTCCACCGGGAGATGCTTGACCGGGTCGAGCCCGGAATGATCGATCATGATGGCGCGCACTGGACCTCTCCCGGAAGCTACGAGCTGAAAGGAGATACGAGACGCTATGAGGTTTTCGAACGGGCGCCGGCACTCCATCTTGGTCTCGGGGCGGCAGCCGACTATGCGTTGAGGCTCGGATTGGCGTCCATCCGAGAGCGTGTCGACGCCCTTGCCCGCTCTTTAAGGAGCGAACTCCGGGCTCTTCCCGGCATTTCCGTGCGCGATCTGGGCCTTGAAAAGGCCGGCCTTGTCACCTTCAGCCATGACCGGGTTCCGGCGGGCGCCATCAATGCGGCGCTGGTGGATAGGAACATTCATGTCAGCGTGTCGGTCCCGGAGAGCACATTGCTCGATTCATCGAATCGCGCTTTGCCGGAACTCGTTCGTGCCTCGCCCCATTACTATAATTCCGAGGACGAGATTGAAATTTTTCTGAATGCAATTCGCGATATCTGTGCGCACTAGCGCCCTTTTCATGAAAGGGCTCTGGATAAGGCGCGTTTCGTCAAAACGGGAAATGTTACAAGGTTACCCTGGCCGCGTAACGGCCAGGGTGGTCGACAGGTAGAAAGAAAAATTTATTGATGGTTTACGGCCTTTGTGGCTCGCCGACGGCGCCATCGGCAAGCCCGCTATCGTTTGCTTTGGGAGCTTGCCGCTCAGACATGAACTGGTCGAATTCCTTTTGGTCCTTGGCTCTGCGCAGCCGCTCCAGAAACATTTTGAATTCGCGCTGCTCTTCCTCAAGACGCTTCAACGTTTCTTCGCGATATTCGTCAAACGCCATATTTCCGGTCGATCGAAACCGGCCGCGGCAGCTTCTTTGCGTTTCCGACCAGCTACCAAAATTTCTGCGTGACCAGCAGCCCATTTTTCCGCTCCATAAAAGATATGCCAAAATCGCCAGACCGATTGGCCAAAAGGCAATGAATCCTAGAACCAACAACGCAATCCATGCCGGTTTCGGCAAGTCGTCCATTGCTGCGATTAGCGACATTTGCGAATTCCCTTGTTAATGTAAATAATCGTTACATAAATAGGTGAGGGTCCCGGGAATTCAAGAGGATTTGCTCGGCGGACTTGATTGTGCCATTTCAATGCCGAGCCCTTTGAGGTAGCACTTCACGCCGGAATCCAGGAGGGATATTGGATCCGGCAAGGTTTCTTGCTGCGTTTGCTGCCTCTGGGCGAAGAGCGTCGCGATGCCGTGTGACAAGGCCCATATATGCAAGCTGACCGTCAGCGGGTCGCTTGATGAGGGCGGCACGATCGCCTTTGCGGCGTCATGCAGAAGAGAAAAAGCCTGATCTCTTTTTGTATTAAGCTCTGGATCGGCGTCGTTTTCAGTTCCCGCCATGAACATGGCGGCATAAAACGCCCGCTCTTCACAGGCAAATTTGATATAGGCCCGGCCCAGACGCCGGAATGCCGTCTGCGCATCCGGCCTGGCGCTATCCCAGGCCGCATCGAGCCTGTTCACGAATAGCGCAAATCCGCGCCGCGCAACTTCGGACAAGAGCGCGTTCCGGTCCGGGTAATGGCGGTAGGGGGCCGCCGGACTGACATCGGCGAGGCGCGCGGCTTCGACAAGGGAAAAGCCGTGGGGACCTTTTTCGATGATCAACTGCTTGGCCGCGGCGACCAGGGCCTCCTTGAGATTGCCGTGGTGATAGCCATGCCGTGCCATGCGCCGAAATCTGTGCGCTCGTCTCATGTAAAAACTCTTAACATAGATTCTGCCTAATGTGGTTTGCGCTTCGCCAATAATCAATCATGTGGCGGCCATCGACCGGCGGCTGCGCGACGTGAGAAGCCGAGGCCAATAAAGTCAGTCGGACAAGATGGCTTGGTGTAAAAAGGCTGGCGGCGGATTTGAACCAGGCAGCGCTGGAAGAGGGGCTTCCGGGAGTTCAGCTCATTTTACTTTGGCGGCGGCCGAAGGCCCGGCCTTTGACGCGGAGCGGCCAGCGTTCGAATACCGCTCCTGCACCTGCCGCGCCAGTTTGCTCAGGTTTTCGATACCGATGTCGACGCTATCCTCGAAGATTATCTTTTCTGCCGGGCATGGCCTTCCATACCGGAATCCCTGTACAAGTTTACAGTTCAGATTGCGGAGAAACGCCTCTTGCTCAGCCATTTCCACGCCCTCCGCCGTGATGGTAAAGCCAAGCGCATTCCCCAGCTCGACGATTGAGGTGACGATTTTATCGACTTTGGGATTGCTGTTCAGATTGCCGATAAATGTCTGGTCGATTTTGATATTGTCGAAAGGGATGCGCCACAGATGTGTCAGGCTGGAAAATCCGGAGCCAAAATCGTCCATGGCAACCCTGACGCTGAGGCGCTTAAGATCCTCGATAAGCGTGATCGCCTGTGACGTATGTTGGAAGAGGGCGGACTCGGTAATCTCAAGCTCGAGCCGCGCCGGATCGAGTCCCGATCTCTCCAAGGCTGCTTTGACTCTCGACAGCAGGTCGTCCTGGCGGAATTGCACCGCCGACACATTGACTGCCACTGAATAGGGTCTCGGCCATGATACGGCTTCAGCGCAGGCTTGATTGAGCACCCAGTCGCCGATTTCGCAAATCAGACCCGTATCCTCTGCAATCGGGATAAAATCCGCCGGGGAGATTGTACCGTGATCGGGCAGATGCCAGCGAAGGAGACTCTCGAAACCGCGCAATTCGCCGGTATGGAGAGCAAATTGCGGCTGATAAAAGACCTGAAACTCGTGCTTCTCGGACGTGGCGCGCCGTAGGTTCGATACCATCGTATTCCGCGCCTGAATTTTGGCGGCCATGCTTTTTTCGAAATAGCAATAGTCGAGATGAGAGTTTCCCTTGGCATGAAATTTGGCGGATTCGCCGCAGTTGATAATCTCTTCCGCACTCAACTCGTTCAATCCCATCGAAACAACGCCGATATGGGCGCCACTGACAACCTTATGCACGCCAAGATCGTAAACCGAGTTGAGTTCGCGCGCGAGCATGCCCGCGAAGCCATCGATTTCTTCGCGGCGCAATGCGCCAATCCGAAGAATTCCGAATTCATCTCCGCCAAGCCGGCCGGTAATGTCACCGTCAGCCGCTAGAGCTCTCAAACGTTGTCCGAACTCCTTAATGAGCTGGTCTCCGACCGCGTGGCTAAGGTCGTCATTAATTTGCCGCAACCCCTTGATGTCGAGCCAAAAGAAAGCGAGCGAATGACCGGCGGCTTGCCGGTGTGCGTTCATTGCCACATTCATAGCTTCGTTGAAGTTCCTGCGGTTCAGGAGACCCGACAGAGGTTCATGTTCGGCAAGAAAACTGATCTGCTCTTCAACTTTTTTCCGTTGCCTGTTCTTGCCGAGAATGACCGCTACCGCCAGCGTGAACCCCAGAGCC